>CALDQI010000195.1:0-15555 GCA_937911635.1 uncultured Pseudomonadota bacterium
AATACACCAAGCATGGTTCCAAATCCATCGACCACAATCGTAAGATGCTGTTTGGTCCGTTGAAAATGTTTCAGTAAAGCATCTCCAGAAGCGGTCGAAGGAATATACGTCGGCTCTTTCGCAAAGTCTCGAACTTGCTTTTGGCCAGCGCCCTCTGCAAGACCTTGAAGCATATTTCTCAAATGAACGACTCCTTCCAAGTGTTCAAACGTACCATCAATTACTGGCAATCGAGTGTGTGTTAGCGTTGCCAACTGCTCACGAATGTCATCCAGATTCTGATTGGCCTGTAAATAGTCCACTTTGGCCAGGGGCGTCATAATATCTGCGGCATCTACATCACCAAGGGTGAACACATTGTGAATTAGTTCGCTCTCCTCTGCCTCAATGATACCAGCCCGATGCCCCAGTTCAGTCAGCGCTTTAATTTCTGCCTCGCTGGTCACTGCCAAAGCGGAGCCTCCAAACCTAGTGAAGGGACTTGTCACGAATTCTAGAACCCAAATAAAAGGTTGAAAGAACTTGATCAAACCCAGTAATATAGGGGAAATCAATAACGAGAGTCTTTCAGCATGTCGTTCACCCAATGTTTTCGGAACAACTTCACTGAAAGCAATCACTAAAAAAGTTAATACACCTGAAAATATTGTCATTCCTGGTATATACCCAAATAACGTTGCCTCTCCAAAATGTCGGGCTGCCAATGAACCAACTGCTATCGAACCCACAATGTTGGCAATGTTATTGATGATAACCACCGTTGTGATAGCCCGTCCCATATCATCTTTGATAGTTTGCAGTGCCTTTGCGCCACGTTTTTCTTCGTCCAAGAAGGCCTTGACCTTACTAATTGGAACAGCAAAGAGAGCGGCTTCAGTACCAGATGCCATTGCCGATACAAACAACAGTACAAAAACAGAAACTGCTAGAACGCCCATAAAGCATTCTCAATAGGATTTAGACAAGGTATTGTTATAGAGTCAACCCCGGCCGGCTCAGGTTCGTCAGCATCACTTTGCATTGTTGCTGTCGACGTTGAATATGTAGGTGACATTTTCTTCCTTAAAAAACGTACAGATTGTTTAAATCATTGTATGGGTTCCAATGTCTCATTATAACCGATTATTCAAAACTCGGCTTAGAAATCACTCCAGCAAGCTAGAAACCACCGTTCACCAGATAGGCTACAATCAATGATATCACCAAACCTATCGTCGCCATTCCGGCATCTTTTGTCAACATCTGCACAGCCTGACCTGGTGTTCGAACGCCAAATCCACCTTTCGACTGAATAGAGATTGCCAGCTCACGCCCTGCCAGTAGACCCAAAAATACCCATGTTGTACTCATTGGAATTTTACTGTGAATCTTAAAGTAGAATAGAATGATGGCATAGAGTAAATCAATGATGGTTGCAGCCCGTATGTCAGTGACGTTGTTCTTCTCTTCGACAACCTCCTGAATTTTCTCGCCCCCATTCTTGAAGATCCATCCCAGACCAACAACCACTGTACCAGCGAAAGCAATGAACTCCAATCCACTCAAACTACGTGGAAGATACACAGCAATATTTGCAGCATCTTGTTGAAGCCATACAGACCACAATACACCCGTCGTGATCCACTGAAAACCAATCCACCCTCTGTGCATCGGCTTTTCAAACCACTTCGCAAAGACCTTTTGAAGGGCAAACCAAAGTGCAAAGGCTAGAACAAAAGCCAAAACGTATCCGCTCAAGCTCTTGACGATGACTTTGCTAACAGCAGACATCTCACTGGCAAAAGATGTGAGTAGCAACAAAGTTGTGGAAACTGGCATCTTCAGACGAGTGAGAACAACGAGTATGATTGGAGCCGCTACCTGCATACCTGTGAAGGCCATGGGAGCACTATCAAACCCTTTGGATGCCAATCTTCCATAAGACACATCCCCCCCGTAATTCATCCACGAATAGGTCATCGTGAGCAAAAATATCCCGGCTGCAAATCCCCACAGTACATACCACGGACGCTTTTTGTTGCTTGCCAAGAAGGTTCCTAAGGTCTGAATCGAATCATTGGCTACCGCTGCATAGGCTGCAAAGCCAAATCCTACCCATCTGGCAACATTTGGATACGGTGCGCACAATACAGATAATATCGTTGCCAATCCGATCAGTGCAAAAAATCGCTTGTCAGATTCTTTGATGCTCGTAGAGTCGTTTAAATTTTGCGTTGTATTCAAAGAGGCCATGATACCACCTGGTAAATGTTTGTACGAAACATATAAATGTGGATGGGATTTCACAAACGACAAAACAACGACATTTCAATCCAATGATACATGTACAAGATCGCAAAACTGGATCCAATCGGTTAATCGGGTTCCATGACTACAATCCAAGCCTCATGTCCCCACGTTCAGTCTTGCGGAAACTGTATTCGCAGTGATCAAACGATGAACAAACAACGAAACGATCAGATGGCTTGGCTCAAACGTTTCTTACATCTAGACAACATCGAGTGGGTTGATTCTCCGAAGGTGATGCACTATCGATCACGTGTTCGCTTTCGTGTAAACAAAGATGGAACGATGGGATATTTCAAACCCAAAAGTCACACATTGGTGCCCATCGATCAGTGTTCAATTGCCGATGAATCGATCAACTCAGCCATCAAAGAACTCGGAGATGTACCCTTCCCTGCCAAAATGATTGAGTTCCGTAGCAACGGTGAGAGCGTTGTCGCCAATGTATCATCACTCAAAGGCAAACGACCGACAAAGGATAGTTTGCGGGCGTGGGCTGAGGGTACACTCAGTGGGATTGGACTGGACGGGCATAAGATGTGGGGCAAATGCAAAACAGAACTGGAAGTGTGCGGAGTCTCTCATCAATTTAGCCTCGCCTCCTTTTATCAAGTCAATCAAGGCATCAATTCTCTTCTGGTTGAAACCGTTCGAGATTGGGTCTTGGAGCACAACCCAACACAGGTACTGGATCTCTACTGCGGTGCGGGAAACATTGGGGCTGCAATTGCACTGAAAGGCGTCAAAGTCGTTGGTATGGATTCTGCTCCTTCGAGTATTCAAGATGCCAAACAAACCATTCAGCGCCACAGCCTCCCAATGGAGGTGTTCAAAAAAGATGCGGATAAGTTCGAAGCTGGTGATGCATTTTTTGATGTGGCTGTGTTGGATCCCCCACGTAAAGGCTGTCGTGGCGTTGTTGGTGAGTTGCAAATTACCAGACCCAAAGCAATCGTCTATGTGTCCTGTAACCCCAACGCTCTACGCAACGATCTGAAAGAGGCCAAAAGATATGGCTACATCCCAACACGGATCAAAGCCTTTGATATGTTCCCGCATACCCATCACGTTGAAATACTGGTAGAATTGCGAAAAGAATAGAACCACATCGTGAAGAATACCACTTGATTCTCTTGCCGAAATTTTTACACGGGCACATTGGTATTTATTGCCAACGTATTACATTGATAATGAAAATCATTTTCAGTGAGGAGTATACAATGACTCAAGATCATCAAATCGACAGCGAGACTCTAGAGTCTTTGCATTTGGTTCGTCAATGGTTGCACGAAGCCCATTCTGGAACGCTGGCAACCTTGTCTCGAAAACCTGCAATTCAAGGTTTCCCTCTCGGTTCTATTGTACCTTTCTGTGTTGATAAAATCGGTCGACCTGTCATTTTGACTGCCAGTATCGCAGCCCACACAAGAAATATGATGGAAGACAACAGAGCCACTCTGTTTGTCAGTGACCCCAAAGCAGAAGGGGATCCTCAAGCGAGCTGGAGAGCCAGTTTGGTCGGACGATTTAAGAAACTAACAACGGAAGCACCTGAGGCTCATGAAGAACAAGTTTCTCCCGAGGAACTTGGAATTATTCATGCAAAATATATTGACCGAGTACCCGCTGCAGTATCCTATTTTGGTACACACAATTTTAGTTATTGGAGACTGTCCGAAGTCTTGACCGTTCGATACATCGCAGGTTTTGGACGTATTCGATGGCTCGATGGTGGTCAATATCTATCTGCTATGGATGCCTACGGATTTCCCGAAATGGAGTCGGGTGCACTTCATCATATGAATGAAGACCATGGACACAATTTACTCGAGATTGTAAAGGCTTTCACCAATACCCAACCAGAAAAGGCAACCATGACGTCTCTCAATGTGGATGGATTCTCTGTTCAAGCACAGGGACCCGATGGGGATGAAACCTATGCTTTCGCGTTTGACAATCTGATTCAGGAAAGTTCTCAGTACAAAACCTCGATTATCAAAGTCCTATCCAAGGCCCGAAAACTATTGAAAGCCCAATAAACTGTTTGTGAGAGAACCATGATTCTATTGTTGTCAGCGGTCGCATTTGCACTGACTCCCGAAGAGGCTATTCAGTCGATGACGGGATGTTTTGAAGTGACGTTTCAATATGAAGAAAAAGAGTCGTACCAAGACGGCTATGTCTTTGCGGAGCCCAAGAAATCCAATGCAATCGAATGGGTTACGACCACCCACTCGGAGGAAGGCCTAATTAGTCTTCAGCATGTATTGGTGACGGGACCGATGATTCGCCACTGGAGACAAGAGTGGGTCTATGAACCTCGTGAGTTGTTCACCTATGTCGCCCCTAGTACATGGGAGCGTCAGTATCTCTTTCCGTCTCAGGTAGAAGGCAATTGGGGACAGATTGTTACCAATGTTGATGATGCCCCTCGATATGAATGTCAGTCTTCTTGGGAAAGCGATGGAGACTCTGATTTCTGGACCTGTAAAACGTTAAGCCCCATTCCCAGACGCGACTCCAAGCGGGAAGATTATACGCTGCTGGAAAGAGAGAACACCCACCGCATCGTCAAAGACGGCTGGATTCATGAACAGAAGAACGTCAAGTTTTCGATGGTCGAAGGGGTTCGCGAAGATTTGGTACTTGAGCATGGATACAACACCTACATGAGACTGGATGATTCCGCCTGTCAAGAAGCCATCGATTGGTGGCCCACTCAAGAAGTGGTTTGGAATGGAATCATTGGGGCTTGGGAAGATGTCCGAGCAGAAAATGACGTCATCACCTTAGCGCCCAAGTATAGAGGGGTTCCCTTGTGGATCCGATTGTTTTGGAAAGCAAAGAGAAACGATGACATTCAAGATCCCACCATCGTTCAGCCGATCGCCAAAGAGGTCATCGAAAAGTATCTCGTTTCCGAGTAGGATGGTTTCCGAGTAGGATCTCTTAAGACGTTCGATCGACGGATATAATCGGTCGACCAGACGATGGATGCTGCAGAATAACGGTTTTTACATCGTAGACATCTTCCAATACTTCCTTGGTACACACTTCCTGAACAGTACCAGAGTATTTTAACTGGCCATTTTTCATCATGACCATTTGGTCTGACCATGCCGCGGCCAAGTTTAAGTCGTGAAGAACAATTATGACCAAGAAATTGTCGTTTCTGACCAGTTCATGAACCAACTTCAGCAACGATTCCTGATGTTTGAGGTCGAGTGCTGAGGTGGGTTCATCCAGCAGCAGAAGTTTCACTGGTTTGGTTTCTTCTGTAGAAGAGAGTTGTGCTAGCACACGAGCAAAATGCACCCTCTGCTTCTCTCCACCGCTTAAGGTGTCATATCGACGATCAATCAGGTGATCGATTTGTACAGAATGAATGCACTCTTCCACAATTGTTGGATTGTCAGGAGAATTCCCATATGGGTACCTCCCCATTTCAACGACTTCTTGGGTCAAAAATGGAAAGGACAACCGAGACTCTTGACTCAGTTTGGCTCGAACTTTCGCCAGCTGATTTGGCTTCCAATCTGCTATGGATTGATTGTCCCAGAGTACTTGTCCACCTGTCGAAGAAATCTCTCCGGAGATGACTTTGAGCAGCGTGGATTTTCCAGCACCGTTGGGACCACACAAGGCAATGATCTTCCCTGGTTCAAAATCAACAGTAATCTCACTTAATATCTGAGCCTTTCCGAACCGAACCGATACATTCTCCACTCGTAACATCTATAAGTCTCCCAAAAACTTCTTTTGAAAGAGAAGCCACAGGAAGAACGGACCACCCACTAGACTGGTCACGATTCCAATCGGCAATTCAGCCGGCGAGACAATGGTTCTAGAAATCAAATCGGCTCCCACTAAGAGACTCGCACCCAATAAGAGACTGCCCAGCAAAACCTTTTGATTGTCGGGTCCAAAGATCATGCGGCACAGATGCGGGACAACCAGCCCTATAAACCCAATCATTCCAGTTAAAGAAACACAGGTCCCAATGATCAAACAGACGATCACGATGACCAGGTACTTGATCTTTTCAACGGGCACTCCAAGCAACAATGCTTCATTTTCTCCAAGCAAAAACGCATTGAGTGTTTTCCCAAGACTCAACCCGATCACTGCCGGAAGAAATGCCAACGCCGCCAAGAATGGAAGGTTGTCCCAGTTGGCACTGCCAAGACTACCCATCGTCCAAAACGTAAGCGAACGCAATTGTTCATCGTTGGCGACATATACGAGCAGGCCTGTTCCAGAACCAGCAATCGCATTGATCGCTATCCCCGCGAGCAACATGTTTCCGATGTTCGTTCTACCATTGATCATCGACAGTCTCATCACGATAACGGTCGCGAGCACACCACCACAAAAGGCAAAAACTGGAAGGGTTAATACCGGAGCCAGAGGAAGGGTAAACCCCAAAACAATCACAACAGCGGCACCCAGTGCAGCACCACTAGAGACTCCAATCAGACCAGGGTCTGCGAGCGGATTTCGAAACAATCCTTGCATCAAGGCTCCAGCAATCGCCATCGATGAACCGACCAGCACTCCAAAAATAGAGCGCGGCAGTCGCAAATAGTTGATGATGTAAGCCTCTCCCGAAGGCACAGTCGTCTCTTCAATAATCCCTACAGAGTGTAAGAGAATATCGAACAAAGATGTCCAAGCGATGGGGACTGTTCCTGCGACTACGGACAAACAAAAGATCCCGATTAGCAAAGCCCCCAAGGCAAGCATTTTAATGAGAACTACACCCATTGAACAGTAAGATTATTTGTTTTGAATGGCATTGGACAACTGTAAGACTCCTTCAGCTGTTCTTGGACCAAATCCAAGGAGAAGCAAATCATCAATGGCGATGATGTTGTCATTCTTGGCGGCTGGTGTCTCACTCAAACCGGGAAGTTTCTTCATCTCTTCAGCACCACCAACAGATTCAAGACCGCGAGCCGTAAACAAGATGTAATCTGGTTGAGCCGCCAAAATGGCTTCAGCGTTCATAGGCTTGTATCCAGTATACTCGGTGACCGCATTGACTCCACCAGCCAACTCTATCATTGCGTTCGCTGACGTTTCCAAACCGGCGACGTTTTGCGTTCCGCCACCTCGAGCATAGATGAACAGCACCTTTGGAGGAGTCTTGGGTTTGGTGACCATTTTGATTTTGTCTTGCATTTCCCAAACCAATACATGACCTTCCTTCTCTTTATCGAGCAGTTTAGAAATCTGTTCAATTCGATTTTGGGCACCCTCCAATGTGGCTTCGGAAGACAGCACAGCCATTGGGATGCCAGCCTTACGAATCTGCTCCACAACTTCAGGAGGTCCTGCCGCATCTGTTGCGATGATCAAATCTGGAGATAGACTGAGCAATCCTTCCGCATTGATTCGGCGATGGTATCCCACTTGAGGTTTTGCAGTCGCCTTTTCTGGGTATAAACTCGAGCTATCTACACCAGCCACTTGCTCACCAAAACCAAGTGCAAAGACGGTTTCAGTAACATTCCCAGATAGAGTAATGATCTTTTTGGGCGATTCCGCAGTCACTTCAGCACCAGTACTGTCTGTAATGGTTCCTGCCTCTGCAAATATACTCGCGAACATCAACAAAAATGTATACATGATTCCCCTCTATTGTACGGTTTCTGAATCAAAACTGAGAAATCCGGAGTCCCCAACGTCATTGTAATAATCAACAACCCGGAGTTTAAAGACACCGTCTGGAGTTTGAATAAAGTAGATGACATCTTTCGGCGTTAACACGTGTGTCGCAAAGTCATAGTTGAACCAATCTCCCAAAACGTATTCTGGTTTCCCATCACCATTTGAGTCTGGCTCATCAACGGACCACGTTGCATCCGCAGGAACTTCAGAAACATCTCCATAGGAATCATAAGAACCCACTTCTGCAAATCCTTGAACCGTTCCCTCTCCACTGACACCACTATTGAGTGCAACAACGTATCGCTGCATCTTAATATCCCAGTCTGTAGATGAATCAGATGCTCCGGGAACAATTGCCCCATCGTTGAGGTTGAAGTATACCCACGTTGTAGAATCCGAAGAATCGACAGTATAATCGGCTATCGCATCTGGCTCTTCAGTATCTGTTTCTTCGGTATCTGAAGTATCTTCAGTGTCCGAAGTGTCTTCAGTATCCGAAGTATCTTCGGTATCCGTGTCTTCTGTTTCAACACCGGTGTCATCAAGTGTTGCTGTGTCTTCTGTTTTATCGCTACAAGCGAAATTAAGTAGTAATGCAAAAGTAAGCATAGTGGTCTCCATTATTCGGAAGGGGTTTCAGTAGTGAATAGTTCAGACCAGACGAGAGTAATCATTGCAGATGTCCCGGCTGAGCTGTAGTAATCTTCGATGTACAGTTTAAAAAATCGATCGTTTCGATTGCGTATGACGTAAAATTGGTTCTTCGGAGTCAATATATGGGTCGAAATATCATAGTCGTACCATTCATTGAACACATATTCAGGCACCCCATCATCATCGGCATCTTCCATGTCTTGTATATAGCCTTCAGATGGGGGTATCTCATACTCCTCGTAGGACTCACCCCCCACTATCAATGCACCGACGTCTTCAGGTCCATTCAGTGGACAATTGAGTTTAAAGATAAAACGTTGTACAGAAATGTCCCACTCCGAACTACCCGACGGATCTTCCACTCCAAACACATCGCCTGTTTCTAAATCAATCAGTGCCCAGTCTTCTCTACTGGTGGCGTCAACCAACACTCTGAAGTCTGTTTGCAGTACGCCTGTATCGTCGAGATCTGCAGTATCCAACAGCTCCTCGAGTTCTTCCTCTTCGTTGTCCCAATCATAGGTTTTATCTAGGGATGGTGAACAGGCCGTCATCAGTCCAAAAAGTACAATTTGTTTCTTCATCTTTGCTCCATTGTTGGGAATTCACCGCCCAACTTTAGAAAGAACCATCGGGGTTGAAGGGGGGTAAATCTAGGGTCTCCTGCATCCAGCAAATTATTCCCACCGAAGACCACATTGAGTCCATAGCGAGGAATTTCTTGTTGGATTCGGAAATTCATCATTGTAAAAGGGAGAGACAAGACATTGTCTCTGACCTGATCGGCATTGAGATCAGTAAAGAATGCACGATGCCCAACCATATTCACTGCCATCACGAACTGCGTCCCAACATTGTTGCGAACCAGCGCACTCAAAGAGCCCGCATGTCGTGGGCGACCTACCAATGCTCGCTCTTCTTTATTGAACAGATCCGACTCTACCTTTTCCCACGCGTCTGTAAATGTGTACTTTGGCTGCAATTGAACAAAATAAACATCAAACTTGGCATCCACCTCAACACCTTGAGTATAGGCTGCCAAGATATTTTGATATTGAAACTCCATTAGATCTGACTCAGATTCTATGATATTAGCAGTAATCAAATTGGTCAGGTCATTGCGAAAGAAATTGGTGTTGACCGTTAAGAACGATGTGGGGATATAGGTAAATCCAACGTTGGTACCGACCATTGTTTCCGGTTGCAAATCGGGATTCCCCGTCACCATATACCCTGCACCAGAGTTGTTCCAATATAGAAACATCTCTTTAAATGCGGGAGCACGATAGCCCAATCCAGAACTCGCTCGAACAATGAATGAAGGGTCTGCCTGATAATTAAGAGCAATCTTCGGAGAGTTGAAGTACCCGAACCACGAATCATAATCCAACCGATTCCCAACTACGAACGTGACGTCCTCTGTTGGGGTCCATTGTTCCTGTATAAAAATGGATGGTCTTAGCCGATCACTTGTACCATTGTCCAGACGATCTGATGTCAGTACTTCAAAATAACTTTCCAGACCGTATGTCAACAAGTGTCGTTCGCGAACAAGGTCTTGCTGAAATCCTGCAGATGTCAACCGTTGGGTCGTCTCCTGAAACTTGTCTTCTGCGGTTGCATTGCGCTGATCAAACAAAAACTGATCTTTATAGAAGGACCACTGTACGTTGGCAGTAATCTTTGAAGCATCCAACAAAGTCACTGATGTCAGTTGCGTTCGAAGGTCTTCAGTGCGATTCATTTGGTCAAATATGGCACCTGCAGCGGTTGATGACACTCTCTGAGAGTCTCTGCGAAGATACCCTGCTTGAGTTGTAAGACGATGTTTACCCTTCACAAACGTAGATTTGATGTCCCCATTCATTTGATTCGTCTGCGGTCCATTGGTGTCAATATCCGATGGATCCAAATCAAAGGCATCTTGGTTTCGAGCATTGAAAGAAACCAAAACCGAACCCCACTGCTGTTTGGTACCGCTGGATATATCAAACTGTTCCCCTACCGGACTGTATAGAAGATTTGAGGAACCATACAGTGGTTCTTCTACATCGGACGTGATGATATTGATCACTCCACCCATCGCATTTGAACCGTACAAAACAGACGATGGACCACGAACGATCTCAATCCGTTCAATATTGTTCAATGAAAGACGAGAGATATCAATTACACCATCTTTCTCTCCAAGAACTCGCTGACCATCAATCAAGATCAAAATGTGTTCTGGCTCCAGACCTTGAATCTGTAGGCTAGACCCCAATACTGAATTGCTGATTTGAATGCCGCTCATCTGTTGAAGTAAAAGAGATATATCTCCAGGTCCGTAAGCCTCAATATCCTCTTTCGTAATCACGGTGATTGGAACGGCTGACTTCTCCACCAACTGCTCAGTTCTAGACCCTGTCACCACAATGGTTTCATTTGGATCCGCCTCACTGGTTTCCTCAGATTCTTCTACATCTGACTCGGTCGTTTCCTGAGCAACAACCAGATTGGAGCACAGTAAAAAAGGCATCGACAGCAATATCTTGATAATGATTTTCATTATCAAAACATTAATCTAAAATCCCCAAATTGCAAGCCTATGATGCTAAAATACCGATTTTCACCGTCTGCATTCATGGAATCCATTTTCAAAGAGTGTAAGGCACATCCACTACTGGTAATTCTGTGGCATTCGGAAGCTCAAAATGCCACCATTCAACATCGTAAGCAACAAAACCAACCTCTTCCATGTTCCGTCGCAGTTTCATCCGATGCTGCAAGGCAATACCCGAAATATTAAACGTATTGCTCTCTTTCCCAAAAAAATCCCAATCTGTTCCCATGTCCATCAATATTCCGGTTTCTAAGAAATAGAAACTCAGATCAATAGCCCCGCCGTGATTGTGTCTAGACTCTTTGACGAGGTACCCCTGTTCAACCAACCATTCTTGTCCTGTTGACTCTGCCCATTCAATCATATCTGTGGTGGATCGTCTGGGTCTATACGCATCCCAAATGTGCAAACCAAGCCCCTCGGACTCTATCTTTCTAGCCAATGACAGAAGGTTCTGCGCACCATCTTTGTGCATCCAACACAGTGGTGCATCATACCCATCTACTTTGCGTCCCATGAAATTCGTATCCTCAGCGTATCGAATATCCAGTCGTACATTCGGCAAAGTGGATAAATCAACAAAATCACTCGGAATTTTGGACATTCTGTTTTCTCCATCCGCAATATTTCCACTTGGAAAGATAGCACGTTGCACCCAAAAAGATTACCCATATCCATAGACTTTTTGAGGTACACCATGTCAGAAACATCCAAAAATACGCCTAATTATTGGGACTATCTGGAACTGAAACCCCTACTCGGTTTGCAAGGCGGTCTCGAAAAGGATGAAACCCAATTGCACACCGATGAGTTGCATTTCATTGTGACCCATCAGGCACTCGAGTTGTGGTTCAAACTGATTTTAGCCGAAATTCGCGATGCGAGGGATGCACTGTCTTCTCCTAAGGTACCAGAAGAATCGATTCCACATGTGGTTCATCATTTGGGACGCGTCAATGAAATCTTGAAGCTAGCTGGAGATACCTTTTCGGTAATGGAAACCTTAACCCCACAAGACTTCATGTCTTTTCGGGACAAGCTGACACCAGCCAGTGGTTTTCAATCCTTCCAAATGCGAGAAATGGAACTCTTGATGGGGGTTCACTGGCAATCTCGCATCAAATATGGAAATGTTGATCCACTCGATCACATTCGTAAGCTCGCTAAGGACTCGCCAGCTGGAGAACTGGCACTGTCACGGCTGGAGCATGTCCTGCAAGAAACCAGTCTCAAAGACGCCATGCGCTCATGGGTATACCGCACCCCCATCTTTGGATCACAACCACATCAAAAAGGCGATGCGGCTGTAGTAGACCGCTTTATCGAAGCCTACGGTGAGTCTGTACGCGCCCATCACAACTCCCAGTACGACCGGCTCGTTGCAACCAGTGTCGGACGAGCAGATGAATTGCGGGCTCGATACGACAAAACAACAGCAACGGCATTGTCCTACATCAGGGCAGAAGACATTGAACACGACGAAGATAGAGCCTATGTGAAACGCTACCGTGCTGGCATCATCTTCATTGAATCGTACCGCGAACTGCCCCTTCTCGCTTGGCCTAGATTGCTGATCGATGCCCTGGTCAGTGTAGATGCCCAAATGGTGAACTTCCGACACCGTCATGCCCGAGCGGTGGAGAAGATCATCGGACGACGTGTGGGAACCGGTGGCTCATCGGGTGTGAACTATTTGGATGAGACTACGAAGATTCGTGTCTTCCATGACCTCTGGACAGCACGTACGGTACTGCTCCCGAAAGAGCGCCGACCGACTCTTGAAAATGCGGATTATTATCGGTATGTTGGGTAATCTGACAAGCAATCGCGATTTCTGCACATTTGCCTGATCTCGAACCAAAGAGTGTCGGAATATAGAAAACCACCCGTCTCACAGATCTTGTGCAAGACGAATGGCTATGGGTTGGTGAATAGAGTCTGATGTGATTATGACAGGTACTTCACAGCACTGTACATACGATAGTCGCCATCTGATAGTGCGTTCAATTGAGTCGACAATTGTGGTTTAAAACCATCCGTCACCTTCTCCCCCAATGTAAAGGATGCACGTTCACCATCATGAGAGACGCCTTCGACCGCCCAGACCTCTTTGATCTCATGTTTGTGCCAAGCCGCCACATACCCAATATTCTTGGCGCTAACTTCCCTGACCTTCCAAGAAGAACTGGCTTTTGCTTTGTTCTGTTCCAATGAGTGCTCTTCATCCCACGTCGTGACATTGACCATGAGAACTCTTTCTTCACTTTGCACATCGAACTCTTCTTGCAACGCCAATTCCTGTTCTTTATCATCCATGGCAACTTCTGTGTCCAACACCGCAGAATAATACAAATTTCCTGGACTGATCGACTTGGCCGCATTGAATTTGGGTTTTAACTCTGCTCGCAACGCATTTTCCAAGTGCAACAGTTGTGACTTTCGTTCTTTGTCGTCTTTTTCAAACGTGGGAACCGATACAAACTTGACCGAAAAGTGTTCAAACACTATTGTCGCGGCTTCCTGTAATGAAACTTTTTGATTGTCCTTCACTTTGCGCAATAGGGTGTTCATCCAAGCATGTTCATAAGCATCCAAATGGCACACGACTCGATTAAAGAAGGTACGACTGCGACAAGTTCCAATGTACAGCAACTGATTATCCTGATAAAAGAAGTACAAGCCATGATGGTGCCCATACTGAGACAACGCATGCAAATCTCGCAAACGAACCTCTGACAACTGTTGAGCCGACATTGTCTCCAATTGGATCGATACATCTTGCGGAAGTGTTTCATCCAAAGGAAGGTCTAATTGTTTGTAAAAGGTCATCGTAAACTCCGATTATAACGATTGTGTTGATGAAAGCATGTATTCAGTGGGTTTGAGATTTGGTAGACCCACTATAACAGTTAATTATTTGGAGCGCTATTGCAACTTCCAAGACGCATGGACTTCGGAACACTGGTTGTGTTTTGAAAGAGGGATTCAAAGATTACATCTACCCAGTGTTAAAGGTAGATAGAAATATTGCAGAATTCAACTCATCGATGTACAAAGATATATTGATACTTATTGGATGGTCTCAGCATGTTCACATCAATCCTCGTCATATTTCTCAGCATACTTTCTGCACCCGCTAACGCAACCGAACACGCTGTCTCCGGTGGCTTTGGTCACTACTACGGTGGTGCAGGTATCGCATACACCTATTCACCGCTCGTTGGGTTGGGTATTCAAGTAGGGTACGGTACTCTCGGGGCTGGAATGGGAGTGCGATGGCAGCCCACTTGGCTCTCGGGGGGCTATGCTCAGTCTGGACTGGCAAAGGTCGGCGGCGGTTACCACCCAAACATGGTCGTGGGTGCGAAGTGGCACCCTGAGGATACTCCCGATTGGTTCTTGGACGCAAATGCTGGTGTCTCGGTCAGTCTCGGTGGGAGTTGGTGGCCGGTTTGGGATGTTGGTGTTGGGATGGAGTTTTAGCCAGCTGCAACTTTCATAGTTTGGTAAATCGAAAATGGTATTGGATACTGTAACTTCCAAATAATCGACATTGGACGCTTGCCTTCATGATTGATATAGGTACACGGTCCCAAACATCGAAATGCCTGTCGACGACCTTGACTGTCTAACTCCCCATGTCGCACAAACAATATCGCTTTATTTGTGGAGTTTTCTTGAATGGTCATATACCGCTTTCCGACACTAGTTTGGTCATGTGTTTTGTTTTGTGATTGCCAATGAAAGACATCTGGCGATATAGGATAATCTTCATACATTGTGCTCGCTGAAAAGTGATCGGATGTCTTTTGTAGTGTTACAAAAAATAAGTCTACATTTTCAGCTTTATGATAATAGACACCTTCACGAATATTTTTAACTTTCCCAGACTTCTCTTGAAGATTAAAAACAGCCATCACATCTTGTCTTGTATACATCGCCGACAAATACAATATTTGACTGCCAATCATAAAACTTTGCTGAATAGAGATACGCCCCAATAGGACTTGAACATAAGATAGCCACTCTCCCTTTAAGTCTTTCATACCCCAGAATTCTGTCAGTACTTTTTGCCACTCGATTATCGGAATCCCACCCAACCCAAGTACGACACCAATCCATCGATGAATTGAATTACGAGCATCAAATCGTAACTCTTCTTGTACTAAAAACTGTTCAAATACTTGCAGCATTTGTTGATTGTTGAGATAGACTCCACGATACAAGGCGCGCTGAAACAATCTACCAGTTTTTGAGTCCGTATAGGGCTCAACAAACCCACATCGAGAACGTACATTGGTGAACGATATCTGAGAATTACAATAGAAATCCTCAATCTCCAT
>CALDQI010000196.1:0-2554 GCA_937911635.1 uncultured Pseudomonadota bacterium
ACGACTGTTAAACTCTTTGATGCAGTCATTTAAGTGATCGGTGGTAAAGTCGGGCCAAGGAATGTCCAACACCACCAGTTCTGCGTATGCAGCCTGCCACATAAGAAAATTAGACAGTCTCATTTCCCCAGACGTTCGAATGATCAACTCAGGATCCGGCATCCCACCGGTTTCCAATCGAGAGGAAAACAATGACTCCGTGATGTCTTCGGGGGTTAACTTTCGGTCTGCCACCTCTTGGCACAGTTGTTGTACAACCGAAACAATCTCTGAACGAGAGCCATAGGACAAAGCAAGATTCAATACCAACTCATCATTGTGTTGGGTTTCTCGCATGATCGACTTTAACGGCAATCGAACCATCATTGGCAAACGATCGACTTGGCCAATTGCGTTCAAGCGAATCCCATTGGTCAACATCTCTTCACGCTCGATTTGTAGAAATCGTTTTAAGATATCCCACAACACCGATATCTCGGTCGTCGGTCGTTTCCAATTTTCAGTGGAGAAGCTGTACAACGTCAAAACTTTTACACCCAAGCGTCGACAAGCCCTGGTTACTTCTCGAACTCGCACGGCACCCTGTTCATGACCTGCTGTTCGCTCAAAACCTTGAGCTGTGGCCCAACGACCGTTTCCATCCATGATGATGGCAATATGCTCTGGAACAGTGCCGCCCATTGTGCTTATACTTCCATCAATTCGGATTCTTTAACTTTGCAGACATCATCAATCTTCTTAATGCAAGCATTGGTAGCATCTTGAACTCGCTTTTGATAACCACGTGAGTCATCTTCAGTGATTTCCTTCTCGTTTTCGGATTCTTTGATTAGGCTGTTGTAGTCCCGACGTACACCGCGGGCACGAATCCTCGCATCTTCAGCCATGTGACGGACCTTCCGAATTAATTCTTGACGTCGCTCACCAGTGAGTGGTGGAATGGGGACACGAATCAAATTCCCATCGTTGTTTGGATTGAGTCCCAAACCCGCTGAGCGAATCCCTCGTTCAATATCAGTCAATGTTGTCTTGTCCCATGGATTCACCACCAACATTCGAGCATCCGGTGCGGTAATCGAAGCCACTTGTTTGATCGGCATATTCGCATTGTACGTACTGATGTGAACTTGCACGCCTTCTAAAAGCACTGGGCTAGCACGTCCAGTTCGAACTGACGTCAATGCATGTTCAAAACTGTTGACACACTTATCAAAATCATCCGCCATCTCTTCCAAATACTCTTCCATAACTTCCTCACATGTTGGTTTGGGTAGACGAAACCAATGTAACAAAAAATAGTTCTGTTGCCACAAGCGAATATCATAGTTCTGGACAGAACGAGTTGAAATTATTTTGGTACCAAACCCAACTCTCTCAATCGCCTCTCATACAAACTCAATTCTGGCTGTTCCCAAGTCCAATCCTCAGATATCTTACCTGAGCCCCCTGATGCATCAGTTGCGCTCAAGGCAAAGACCACCCATTGTTGGTCCACACAAATTGGGTTCCCGAGTTTTTCAATGAGGTTTGCTTGAATCATAAAAAGTGACTCCGGACGTTCTGAGACTCCTTTACGCTTTACCAATTCCATTTCCGTCAAACCACGATCCCAAAGAATGTATTCAAAACCAACCTGTTCAATTCGTGCTTTGTCATAAGGGGAATACCTTTTATTGGTGTTTGGGTACAGTGAAGCCGAACGCAAATACTGAATAAATGGATTTTGCAAACGCAGTTGATATCCCTGCGGAAGAAACAGCAACCCATTTTCACCCATCCCACCGAAATATGGAACGGGATCACTCACTTGCCAAGTCATTGTCGGATGTACAAAACCAATTGGGATTTGAATGGTGGGTCCGTCCAAACATTCCCTAGCATCACTCTGTGGAATTTTTGTGTGCACGAGCGGAAGACTGTGTACATACGCCGCATCCCATAGCCCTGCCCCAATCACAAAACAGGGTAGTACGACTCGAAATTTCCGAGAAATCTTCGTTGACTGAAGAATTTCAGAAAGATGTACAATCAAGGCAACAAACACAAATACAGCCGCTCGATAGGGGAACCATAACCGTTCAAAATATGGCAGTATCTGGACGAGATACAAATACACTGGATTCAATATCTCTGATTCACCTACGATTTGACTCGGTCCTAAGGATAGGATCAACATACCAATTCCAACAACCAGCCACTGCGGATATCTCTTGATAAAGAGGAGACTTGCACCGAGCACACTCCCCCACAGCATCGTTCGGAAATACGGATGCCCAATCGGCTCAGCCAACTGAACACCGCGCATCCATGGTACGAGTTGCTGAACGATATCTTCGAAACTCCAAGAGCGTTCCAGCCCAACTCCTGGGACATCACCATTCATCGTAGATTGTACAATCGGAAGTATCGCTGGAAGAATTAACACAACACATACCAAGGCAGCCTTCATGGTATCGAGACCAAACGACTTCCAGTTCAAAGCCTTGCGGTACCATTGACATAACGAGATCAATGTCAGAAACAAGACTAGGAAATATCCATAAAACCAATATGA
>CALDQI010000197.1:0-2095 GCA_937911635.1 uncultured Pseudomonadota bacterium
CCCCTATCGCCTGTTTGGCCTCGAGTATCTGTCTGTCTAAATCTTCGTCCTTTTCTCGAGCTTTCGCCTTCCCCTTCACCTTCGCCCTCATATTCGGCTTCGCCTTCGGCTTCGCCTTCGGATTCGCCGATTGATCTTTCGCCGATTGATCTGTATGCGTGGCAAACCTTAGATAGAGGCAGTGGCTTGGATGTAACCGGTTCCGTTTCGTACGGTGTTCTGCCAGAACTCGATGTTGGTGTGCTTGGCGGTGTGACCACTGGATCCTTTGAACTGGATGTACACTCTTTTGTAATCGGTCAGTTTTCTGCTGTGCCACCTTCAACCAAGTATGCAACCAGCACATCGTATCTCGGTGTACAAGCGTTGTACACTCCTCTGGTCATGCCTAGAGTTCGGCCGATTGTCGGCGGTCAATTGGTTCATTATCGGGCTGGCAATCTGAACTTTAACTTTGGTGATGAAGTGTATCCAGACTTGCCGGCTGCCAGGTATACGACATTGGAGGTTGTACTAGGGGGAGAGGTTCGCATGAATGAAATTTTTGATGTGTATGCGCATGTTCCAATCGGTGCCGTACTTGATTTTCAGAATGCTCCGAGCGTACAACAACAAAACGGAGGGATCCTCAGAGTGAATCTAGACGATACAGATGTAGCGAAAGTGACTCCACCAGCACGATTTGGTCGTCTTGGGGCGAGTTTAAACATTGGGGTCCAATTTCGGATCCCAGTGGTCAATGAAAAAGTTAACGCTTTAGATCTGTACGAGTAAAGTCATTGTCTATCTTTCGGCGATGGGTGCTATGGGTATTGGACCATACTAAGTTGACTTGGTATGTCGTGGGCTTATTGACTGTTGGTTCATTGATTGCAGCTTCATTTTTGAAGATCAACACCAATATTTTGGAGCTCCTTCCGCCAGAAGAACCAACAACACAAGCCGTCAAACGACTTCAACAAGAAGATGGCCGTTTGGGGGTCCTGACTGTAGGGCTAAAGGGTGATCCTGAGGCGGTTCATGGTGTGTTTGAGTCTCTTAAACACGATTTTGAAACCAGTGAGATGGTTGAGTACGCGGTTTATGATATTCCAACAGAATGGAAGTCTCGATTGGGACTGCTGCAATTGACCGTTCCAGAATTGCAAGATTTGAAAACACGTCTAGAAGGAGGTCTGGCACTTGGCCCAGCAGCAAGCAATCCATTGTTGGCGTCCCAGTTGTTTGCTTTGGGACCATTGACGGATAAACTTGCCAATACAGATGGGGTACTTCCAACGCCCGATGATGGAATTTATCGATTGATAGTGCAACCAACGGGCTCTCCGTTTGATCCCAAGTTTAACAAGAAGTTCTGGGACTTTACGGATGATGTGATATCCAACACCGAGTTTGATCAACATGTTGATTTGGTTTGGCTTGGGGGTGCTTATCGCCACGCCGTCGAAGATCGAGAGGTGATCATACATGATATTTCAACAACCTCTGTGGCCTCCTTCTTTTTGGTGTTGATGCTGGTGGCGGTGGCCTTTAAAGATTTGAGGGCCCTCCCGATTTTGTTTTTCCCATTGATAGTGGGCTCTGCCGTGACGTGGGGATTTACTGCGGTTGTGATTGGAGAAGTCAATACGTTTACATCGACATTCACGGCTATATTACTTGGACTGGGCGTGGATTTTGCTATTCACATTTATTCAAGATATCGGGAGGAGTTAACTGAACTTGGTGAACAACGCGAGGCATTGGCGGTTGCGTTTGAAAGTTCGGGTCCGCCTTGCTTTACTGCGGCGGTGACATCTGCAGGAGGGTTCTTAGCGCTCCGTTTTGCTGGCTTTGTTGGATTCAAACAACTGGGTGTTCTTTTGGCTGTTGGAGTACTACTCTGTCTGTTCTCGGTGTTGACAACGTTGCCGCTCATGATTCTCTGGCTGGACCCTCATAAAAAAGATTCCTCACTGTTGCGTCCACCGTTCAAGGCGAGAATGGAAGTGAAATACAAGCGGTCCGGTTTTTATTTGGCTTTGTTTTCTCTGGTTGGATTGGCATCTTGGATCGTCATTCCACAGATTGAGTTTGAGTATGATATTTCAGAGTT
>CALDQI010000198.1:0-5973 GCA_937911635.1 uncultured Pseudomonadota bacterium
TACTGCCATACTGAACCTCAATATCCAACTTCAGTTCTTCTTCCATCTTTGTAAACAATTCTCCAACCAAAGACTCACTTCGTCCGGAATATACGACAACCTTTTCCGCAACGGCTGGTTTTTCTGGGACTTCAACAACTGTTGGTGTTGAAGATTGTTCCGTTTCGCAAGCAACTAAAAGCGATAAAACGACAGCTAACATGACTGCTCCTCTGTTTAATTTGTAGTGATTGTAATGTATATAGTGTAAAAGAGACAACAAATACACACTGTATTCAAAACCAGTTTGGTACACGCTTCGAATTACAATACTGTTTGAAGTGTTTTCCGATGTGCATGTCCTTTAAGGCTCCAATATGCTTTTACCTTGATCTGGTCAGGATCCAATCCTCGCGTAACCAAAGCCAATCGAAGATTTCTGACCATCTGCGCTTCCCCTGAAATCCACACCAAGCCTTTTCCTTCCGGAATATTCACAAGAGACAACCACTGTAAAAGAGCATATCCATGGTATTCATCTCTCTGAATGGGATTGAGCGGGAGTTTCAATGTAGATACGGCTCCCAGATCCTGTGATTCCAATTCGATGGCACCAAATCTACGAACCGTTTTCGGAAGAGCATTGAGCAGAGCCATAGACAAACCGAGAGTTGTTTCGTCTCCTAGAAACAAAGACCAATCTATAGGCTCATCAACAAAGGGCATACTATCGACTGGACCAATGAAAGATATGGGTGCACCAACACAAACATTCTGAGCCCATCGACTCGCTTTACCTTTTCCATGCAGATGAAAAATAAGATCCATCCAGCCAAGTTCTGGAGACACTCTCGCAGGCGTGTAACTTCTTAAATACGTATCAACCTTAATCTTAATCTTTTGACCCGGACTCCACTGAATGTTTCGAATCATCTCTCCACAAATTCTGACCCTTCGAATATTAGGAGCAATATCTTCTATATGGGTCACAAAAACAGTACTAGATCGGGGTCTTTGATAGGTCATTGTTCCTCTTCATGTTCGGATGGGTTCAAAACGAAGAATGTGCGATCTTCAGTCTATAAAAGTCCAACGTAAGGTAAAGTTTGCACTTCCGGATCCCATTGCACCATTGGTATTGCAATTATCTTGATTTTCTTCATAATAGGATTCAACAACAAGCTTAATCAGATTACCATCAGCCAATTGGATGATGAATGGATATCCGGTGGTTGCAACACATCCGGGATATTCCCACCATGGACTCATGGCTGTCTGCGGACTGTCTGGAAGACCACTCGAATCATTTATAAAGGAGCAATCTGCAGTGTAATAATCATCTAGTACATAGGAAATGCCGTCAGGGACAGACGTCAGAGATTCATAAGACTCTTCTAAAAATACAGCTGCACCTACACAACTGGGACCAGAATCACCACCGTTTAATCTCACTAGAAAACGCTTGAAAGACATGTCCCAATCGGCAGTTTCCAACGCAACTTCATCTGAGATATCTACCTTTTCCGCACCATCTTCGGTAAACTTAATATAAATCCATGGATTGCTAGCAGCACTTTGAAACCCACCTGCAGTGGCGTCGACGTTTGTAATGAAGTCGCCGCCATCTGTTGTTGTGGAAACCGCACCTTCAGAAATGGCATTCTGTAAACCCAAATCCAATATCAAATCATCTTCACACTCAACAGGGATCAAATCTTCACAAACCATGTTCGAACTATCAATGGCAGTATCGTTTTTTTCGGCTTGCTGACAGGCTGTAAGGAACAACAGTAAACTCATGGAGTCTCCCTATTTTAAGTCTTGTAAGTTTTTGATAATGATTATCACTATCAAAATATAACCAGGTTTGGGCAATCGAGCAAATAACTTTAAAAATGATATGATGGAGAATTAGGGTCAGCATTTAAGGTCTGTGTCACTTACATTAATTTCTACAGTGCCTATAAGTACATCTACACAGCTCAATATCTTGACAACAATACGTACCATATACTATATAGGGGTATGGGGTATATGAGGTTTATATGCTGTTCTATATTTTACTCACATTGAATCAGGCTTTTGCGCACCCAGTGACCTTCAAAGGTGGCTTGGCAGTGACGAGTATTCATCGTCCTAAAATGACGATGAGTCAAGTCAACTACACTGTCCATCGCAACGTAGCCGTCGCGACCAGTTATGTTCGCATGGAAAATCCGGCTGGCGACTTGAACATGCCGGCATTGCATGCAAACATCTTACTAAAAAGATGGAATGCCCTTGGTTCACAAGGAAACCTTTACGGATTGATCGGAGCTGGTATAAACACCCCATCTCTCTCAAGTACTTGGACAGATGAACTCAGAGGCTTTGTGGGTGTTCAGGCAGATTATGAAACGCAAAAAATTTATACTGCAGCAAATGTCATCGGTTTTCCATCCTTAAATGATATGAACGATCTTCCTTATATGGCTCGATATCGCTTCGGGATTGCACCCTACATCGCAAAGTATGATGAATTTCAAATCTGGGTGGTGGGACAAGTCGAATATATGCCCACGATGCAAGACACACCTATCGTCACTCCGATGCTGCGGTATTTTTATCGGACTGTTTTATGGGAGACCGGTGTTTCCTTAGACGGAACCTATTGGTTTCAAATGATGGCACACTTTTAAATCTTAGGAGACTACAATGTTGCTTGGTTTATGGCTCAGTTTATCAATGGCGTTTGCCGAAACCACTTCAGATATTGAAGTGCTGGTCAAAGGGATGGTTTGTTCCTTTTGTGTTCAAGGCGTTGAAAAGAAATTCTCTGGAGAAGACGCTGTCGAAAAGGTTGAAGTCAAACTCGATGAATCTAAGGTCTTACTTTGGATCAAAGACGATCAAAGTCTCGCTGATGATACGATCAACAGGTTGATCAAAGATGCGGGATACAATGTCGAATCGATCACACGCACTGAGACCTCTTCCACACCAACGCCTGACACTCCACCCCCTGCAAAGTAAATCGAAACATGAAACATTTGGTCGCTTTTGCATCGCTGTTTACTTCTGTTGGTACTCTCTTTTGCTGTGCACTTCCAGCACTATTTGTCACGCTCGGTGCTGGAGCATCCTTTGCAAGTCTGACTAGTGCCGTCCCACAGCTCATTTGGTTTGGAGAAAACAAGACGCTTGTATTTATTGTTGGTGGAGTATTTTTGACATTGGGACTTGTATTGCCTAAATTGTTTCCACCACTGGTTGTGTGCGATATAGACGGCAATCCTTGTGCTGAGACCAAATCGTGGAGTCAACCACTCCTCTATATCTCTATCGTCTTTTATGGTATTGGTGGATTCTTTGCTTATCTTGCCCCAATTTTACTGGTATAAATCATGTCTCACCCAGATCATTCTAAGGAAATCACCCGAATCAAACGCATCATTGGTCAACTTGAAGGTGTTCAGCGCATGATCGAAGAAGGACAATATTGCATCAACATACTCAATCAGACAAAGGCCGTTTCCTCCGCTGTACACTCCTTAGAAGCGGCACTCCTAGAAAAACACCTGAACCACTGTGTAAAAGGCGCGATGTGCAGTAATTCGGACGAGAAGGATCAAGACCAAAAGATTGAAGAGCTGATGACCTTGTTTCGAAAACGATTGAAGTAAGGATAATTATCCTGGACGTACAATCCGCCCCAAGCAGGCAATCACACCAATAACGAGTCCCGCACTCAGAACAGACCAGCCAAGAGATGGCAATACGGTCATTCGAAAGACAAATCGCAACAGTCCCCAGGTACAAAGCCACGCCAGACCACTTCCAAGGACGCCCGAGATTACACCCGTTAGAATCATCTCCATCGACACCATATGAGAGATTTCACCCTGCGTAGATCCCAGTATCGATAGCAAGCGAAACTGTTTTCGACGACGCTCTAATGATGCTTGCAAACTGGATACCATGATTATTCCGCCCATGAGCATCGAAAAGGCACCCATCGTTTGAATCGCCAATGCAATGCTATCGAGCATCACGGCTACGCGCTCAACAATATTCCGCAGGGATACCACAGTGACATTGGGTATGGACTTTGCCAATCCAATTTGAACCGCTTCTTCTCCTTCTTCGGACAACTGAGCTGCCGCCAAACGAAACTGCGGTGCTTCGGCAAGAGTCTCTCCTTTGGCCACCAAGAAGAAATTCATCTGCATGGTTTCCCACTGGATGCGACGGGTGGCTGTGACTTCAAACTCAATTGGAATCCCTTGAATATCAAAAGTGACGTTGTCCCCTATCGTTAGCCCCAATTGCTCCGCGTATCGAATTTCCAAACAAATCGCATTATCAGGACTCGAATCATCAAAAACACCCTCCAAAATGGTCTCTGGATCTACAGGTACATCGTAGGACAGCCTTTGCTCACGCGTGTAGGCCCAGCGCTGAGTATCGGGTTGTTCTTCTACAATCTCTGATACAGGAACTCCTTTTATACTGGATATTCTTCCCATAACAACAGGTGCAGACTGGAGATGACTGACATCGTTATCTTCTAAGAGTTTCTTGGTTTCGGTCCACTGCTCTGGCTGGATATCAACAAAAAAGTTGGTCGGTGCAGATGTGAGAGACACGTTTCGAATTTGATCGGTGATCGAATGCTGCATTAGACCAATCGAGGTGATCACCATCACACCCAATGTGAGCGCTACGATTGCTGTCCGAAGTCCAAACGCCGTGGAAGCAAAATTTCGAATGGCATGACGCAGTGTCCAATTTTGGACTGTTCGAGAGCGCAACACAGTTTGGATCCCCATAACCAACGCATACACCGTCCCAATAATCACCACCAGAGTTCCGACACCTGCGGCAGCCCACAATGCATTGTACAACTGTGAATAGAGTGTCCCAAATAGTATCACCCCATAGAGTCCATACCAGTACCATGCCAAACCCATCTGCTCACCAGTTCCCTCTTGCAATGCCACGCTTGCCGGAATTTGAGTGGTAGAGACTATCGAGGGTAACGTCGACAGAATAGACACACCCACCCCAAGTACAAGCGCGCTCAGCCAATTCCAAATGGATGGTTGGAGGACTATCTCAATTGGAATATAAGGTTGCACTATTTCCAATAGAGTCAACATTCCAACGTAGGAAAAGCCAATTCCAAGTATCGAACCGCCCAATCCCAGTAGGAGTATTACCGTCACATAAATCTGTAATATCTCCCCTCTCGACATCCCCAAACAACGGAATATCGCCATTTCTTTACGACGGCTGGCCAACCAATTGGACAAAGACTGTACGACACCAATTGTGCCAATGAGGAGCGACATCAGCGCCACAACGCCCAAAAACCGTTCACTGTTGTTGATGCTTCTCGCCGTCGATGGATTGGATCGAGTAGCAGATTGGGTACTGACAAAGGAATGTGTCTCTTCGAGTTTATTCAACGTCTCCAACAGTTCACTTTTTTCCTCATCAACCTTCCATTGAATGCGTCTGGTGACTCTGGAACCAAACTGATCTAATTTTGTTCGGTCCAGCCCCTCCATTGAGAGAAATACCCTTGGTCCTGCAGCCATCCCTACATTCACACGATCGGATTCAGACAGAACCACATCGGCAATTGTAAATGTCTCCCCATTCACATTCAAAGGTTCACCAACATTGAGATTCAAACGCTTTAAAATAGATCGTTGTACCACGACCGTATCTTTGGTAAGTTGTGTAAACAGTGACTGCCCAGACTCTAGTGTCACCTCTCCATACAGTGGATACTCGTCGCTAGCCCCCTTTATCTCAGCGAGAACAGATTCGTATGTTCCACTGGACACCATCGACAACATTTCACGCGTTTCGGATGTTTCGTATTGCTTTGACAAATCTAGATAGTCTGTGGGGAAGGGATGAACAGACTGAGTCACGAAATCTGCGGCCATCAATGGCCTAGACTGATCTTGAATCGCACTCCGTATCGAATCTGCCAAGCTGTGTACG
>CALDQI010000199.1:0-3840 GCA_937911635.1 uncultured Pseudomonadota bacterium
CGCGTGCCATCTTCCCAACAATACACAATGTTTCTAGAATCAATACGTACACCATTCTGATCCAACTGAACGTCGTGCAAATCACCCTGTTTGCTAAACTGCAACAAGACTCTTTGAGCTCCTACAAAGACTTCGGATGTCTCATCAATCTTGGCCTTGATAATCTTTTGCCCATTGACAAAAGTCCCATTTGAACTTTTGAGGTCTCGAATAAACCACTGACCGTTTTCATTGGTGATCTCAGCATGTGTCCCCGATACCTGGGGATTGGGGATTGTGATGTCACAAGTTGGGTTCCGTCCCACAGTTAATTTATCTTTACCCATTGGAATCGCAGTTTCTACAACATCATCTGCTGTATTCAGTACTTGGTTGAGCCAACTTTCAATCGTTCTCTGTGGCACCTCATAATTACCGAGTCGCAATACTCCACCATCGGGTAAACGATAAAAGTCGATACCTGTGACAGGATAATCATTGATATACGTACCATTCGAACTTTTTAAATCACGCACCATGAACCTATTGTCAAGCACAGTAATCTCTATATGAGTTGCGCTAATCACTGGTAAATCAACGACAATATCTGCAGGTCGTTCACGTCCGACAATCAAGGATTGTGTAGTCGATGTATTAAAAAGTGACAATCGATTGAAAACGGTTCTATAGTCCAAACGATACCGACCTAAATAAACAACATCATCGGAATTAATCACACATGTTTTAATCTGCTGGTTGTTAACAAACGTACCATTCGCACTGTCTAAATCTTCAATCCGAATCGCCCCATTGTACAGCGAAACTTTCAAATGACGACTGGACACGGAGGCATCTTGAATCACCAGAGCACTTTGCTCTGGATTACGACCTATCACAATACTCATTTCTATTACCCGCTCATTCTCAACAGTCTGACAGAAGGATAACAAGAACGACAATCATCGCACCTACCCAAACTCTACTCTTTGACCTTTTAACTGGTGCAATCGTTTCATGCCGCTCTTCTTTAGGTACAATCTCAGAAATATTTACAGGAGGCTTGGGCTTTTCATTTTTCAGGGCCATCGCCATTTCTGTGGAAGAAGAAAATCTACTCTTCATATCTGGATGCAGAGCCTTCGCGATCGTGTCTCCAACATGCTGGGGAATTAAAGGGTTGACTGTACAAACATGGGGAATTTGACCTTGCTGTTTCATCTCAAAGATTTCTGCACTTGAAGCTTCAGGATCCCACGGCAATTCGCCTGTCAATAACTCATACAATGTTAAACCCAGAGCGAATAAATCTGTCTCGGGACGCAACGGATCATTTCCTGTAAATTCACCGTGTTGTTCTGGAGCCATGTATTCAATTGTTCCCCCTTTAATGAAAGACTCTGCATTCTGACATTGTGAAATACCAAAGTCCAACACTCGAACAATGGGTGCTTCGACACCTGTCCGCTGATCTAACTCCCAAGAAATCATAATATTACTTGGTTTTAAGTCCAAATGTAGCAAAGGCTCATTCATCTGGGTATGGGTATAAACCAGTGCATCCAAAACTTGTTGGGCAATCTGCGATACGTTCTGAGCAAGTAGGTCGGTCTCACTAATCCAAGGTAATCGACCGTGCTTCAGTTGGTCCTCCAACGTTGGTCCTTCAATCATCTGCATGACGATTGCTGGACGATTGATGCTGCTACGATCGCCAAAATAAATCGCCTCATATACTTCTACAATATTTGGATGCCGAACACTCAACATCCGACAGGCCTCATTTAAAAACAAATCACTGATTAATTGTTCGTTTAATAAATCATCTTTTAAGAACTTCACCGCTACGCGGCCCAATCGGGGATGTTCATACTCATCAACAGTTGCCATCCCACCTTCATTGATGTGACGGATTTTGATAGATTCTGACTCAAAAGACATGTATATATCACCTATATTCACTGTTGAGATGTATATAGTATGAGCAAGGTCTGTATTGACTCGGAATACCACAAAGCCTCATTGTCGTTACGGTAAACGAACCCATTCTCATTCATCGTTTGTACTCTCGTGAAGAAGTATCTCTCAATACTCCGAACTCCAACAAAAAATCAGACTGACCAAACCAAACCACCTTATAACTCCTGACATTTACATCATATCTAATTTGGAAAATAATTTCGAATCAAAAATTGGATGACGTTCCTGAACCACAACACCTTTTCAATGACTCGAAATAAATGCATTTACATTCACAAAATCATTCTCTATCTACTATGTACGTCTTTCAATCTTCTCGTTGGATCTAATATATTCACAAAAGAAGTATTCTACATTCACTGTCCACATCTGAAAGTTGACTCAAAGCCCGAATGTATTTCGAAAAATATTATTGTTCCTGTATAACGTAGCATCAACCTTGAATTGATTGCAGCCCCAAAGTTATCTTCACTGTCATGACAGCCATCTAAATGGTATCCACTAATCGCCGTAGTAACATTTCAATTCATAACTCCAATGTCGTTCATTGGGTGTAACATCTACAAACTTACAATATATCTTTCGTGCAACAAGATCACTGTACGTAATGCTGAGGAAATTTGGAATGTTTGAATCCCTACGTTTTGCACTTGATTTAGGCTCAGCTTTAACTCGACAAGTACTTTGATAAACTGGGGGTAACAACCACCTTTTCACATTATCCGATAATATTAGGTCCTCTCCATTACAGTTTATCTCCATCCACGAAATATAGTCTCCTCGGAAATCAATACCAATCTGTTGTATGCCTTCAAGATCTTCAGTAAATTTATCAATCCGTGACCGTGTCAAGAAATCTGGAAGATAATTTTTGGGAACAGCATATCCAGTTTTTGACTTAAAACGTTCTAAGGTACTGACCATGTCATTTACCAATCGCTTGTGTTCCGTCAAAGCTGTTAATGTTTTGTAATCTTCAAGAGAATCCAAATTATATTTTGGATAATTGCAAGATAGCGACTTCATAGCATCGCTATACAGTTCACATAAGATTCTAATGTCACCATATAATTCAAGCCCTTGTTTCAAATTGTTTAAACTGGGCTTTTGATTCATCAGTTCTAATAAACATGTTTCATAATCTCGCTGAAGGATACCATCCCAATCTGGACAAGATAACTTGTCCAGTAATAAGGTCTCATTGGTACTGGAAATAGAGAATACTTTACGATATTTGTCTAAATCTTCTGAGTATTCCATTAAAGTATTCGCCAGTCCCAATCGAAACGTTTCTTGCTGCTGCGTTATCATAAATAAGAGAGGACTAATCAATAAAACAATACCTGCAAATGCGCGCCCCGAATACATAACGATTGTACGTACTTGAATGATAGAGAATGTCTGCCACATCAACCAACCAAGTGCTGCAGAGACCAGAGGAATAATCAAGGGAAATTCGCCATGGTACAAAAGTAATGGCCAACCTAGTGAGAAACTACAAAGTCCGGTTATCATCAAGGATTTCAATCCTAGTTTCCTACTTGTTCTTATCATCACATTACGTAAACTGTACATACACAGCAATAGGTACGCACCACCAAAACCTAAAAATCCCATCGACAGTCCCAGTGCGTTCTCTGCGGTCCAAGTCCAAGTATTGCTTCCAAGTGGCAGCAAAGATAGAACCCACATTGGAAGCAGCATGATAAATAGATAATGGCCAAACCATGGACGCAATACCCATTTGTCTGTCCCATAGTAAGCGGTGGCAGACACTGACAGACTATCTTTCCAAGCCGGAGTCACTTGGACCTCAGATTCCAAGATGGTATCCATCTGTTTTCTGAGAATCCTCACAGCCTGCCTCAGTTTTTTTGCGACGAC
>CALDQI010000200.1:0-4321 GCA_937911635.1 uncultured Pseudomonadota bacterium
CGTTCAGAAGATGGCCGGTCAAATCGCCGAACTATTTGATCCAAACAAGTCAGAAGAGTTGCTATCTTCCCTCAAGTCTACCGAGCAAGATGCCTTGCGCAAGTTAAGAGACGACTCAGAACTCTTTGAAGGCGGCAGCAATGTACTCAAGTTTGGTTCTCACCGCTTTGCAGTAAACACACAGCCGTTCGATTTAACCATCACTCCGATGGATGATCATCTGACGCTGCACATCACCAACACCGACTTTCACGAAGCCATTACCGATATACGCTTTGAGACAACAAAGCCATACTGGAATCGCAGTATCTTCACGGAAAATGATCGAGTGTATCGCGGGGAGTATCTCGCTGCATCTTTTGTTTTTGCCTGTGAAAGTGAAGAGCATGGGCTCTCCGAAAGCATTCTTCAAAATCCAGAAAAGATTGCGGAACCCCTGGTGGAATTCGCCGCACTATCCCCTACTGCAGGCTACACAAAAGGCGTGCACGATGACGATGCGCTGAAAATTGCCCAATCTCTGATTAGTCTACGCAACCACATTGGGGTGCTTCGCTTTTCCTCTCGTGTTCGAGCGGCGGGTGTCTGGTGGTGGAACAGCGTCAAGGACAACTCTCAGCGAGCCTACTGGAGTTCTCAAGCAACCAGTTATGGTCGGATGCAGAGCGCATTGGGTTCCGGATCAATACGGCACTTCTCTCAAGAGATTGGACGAGAAGTCGCGGCATTTTTAGCATCTACACCTATTGTAGAAGGTCTAGATTTAAATGATTGTACGACCGTGGGTGAATATCTGGCTATGGAACTCGGCACACCACTCCCCAAGTTTGCCTTCTCTATTCAAACAGAGAATATTCACAAACAGTTGCGCAGACTGTTTCAGCAAAAGTCCGTCCTGTCTGAAATTGAATCGGACATTGCCAACCTCAAAGATAATCCCCTAGCACAACATCGATTGGCACGATCATGGGTAAGATCAGGGTTGACGGCTCTGAACATCACGGCGGCACACATTATGGATGAATTGGTTGCCTTGTGGTGTACGCCATCGGATTTATGGCAGGTACAAAATAGCAAAGTGGAAGACACCGTCAAAGGACTGCTCGGACAGCACCCCAACATTGACAATGGGACTCTTCACATTCGGTATGATGAGTTCTTAGAGCGTCTCAGCCAGTTCCATCGCGTCGAGGTCCCTGGGTTTAAGGACTATCGGGCTCTTCGCCATACCTATCTTGAAGAGCAAACGCGTCGACTGCGCCTAAACGAATTTAAACCCAAGGTGCTGACATCTTTTGTACGCAACAAATTGATCAACGACGTATACCTTCATTTAATTGGGGACAATCTCGCCAAGCAAATTGGGGCTTCTGGAGATGCCAAACGTACAGATTTAATGGGGATGCTTCTCTTGATATCCCCTCCTGGGTATGGAAAAACCACCTTGATGGAGTATGTAGCTTCTCGATTGGGAATGGCTTTTGTGAAAGTCAATGGACCCAGTTTGGGACACTCTGTGGTATCACTGGACCCATCTGAATCACCCAATGCCACAGCAAAACAAGAAGTTGAAAAGATCAACCTCAGTTTTGAGATGGCAAACAATGTCATGCTCTATTTAGACGACATTCAGCACACCCACCCTGAACTTCTACAGAAGTTCATTTCACTCTGCGATGGACAACGGCGCATTGAAGGGGTTTGGAATGGACACACACGAACGTATGATCTGCGTGGAAAACGATTCTGTGTGGTTATGGCAGGAAACCCATATACCGAGACAGGCGAAAAGTTCCGTATTCCAGACATGCTCGCCAACCGTGCGGACATCTACAATCTGGGGGACCAACTCTCTGGTAAAGAAGCCGTATTTGCATTGTCGTACATTGAAAATGCACTCACCTCCAATCGCTATTTAGCTGGCTTAACAACGCGCTCTCAAAAGGATGTGTACCTATTTGCTCGAATGGCTGAAGGGGAAGAGATATCTCTGTCGGAACTGAGCCATGAATATTCAGCCGTAGAGCGGGATGACATCGTACAAACCTTAAAGTGGATGATGCGATGTCGAGATGTGCTGTTAAAAGTAAATGCACAGTACATCTTTTCAGCGGCCCAAGATGAGTCCCTCAGAGTTGAACCCCCCTTCAAATTGCAAGGAAGTTACAGAAACATGGCAAAACTGGCAGAGAAGTTGGCACCCGCACTCAATCAGAGTGACGTCGATGCCCTCATCTCTGATCACTATCGAGGTGAGTCTCAAACCTTGACCACCGGAGCCCGTTCAAATCTGCTGAAATTGGCCGAAATGCGAGGGATACTTACAACTGAAGAACACTCAGAATGGAGTCGGATTCAGGATGAGTTCTTGGCCATAAAGCGTATGGGAGGGAATGATGATGATCCGATGGCGCGAATGACCGGTTCACTATCCCTTATTTCTGACCAACTCAAAGCCATACCAAACTCGATGGCACAACTCGGCAAACCAGAGTGGAGTGCCCATCTGGAGGATATACAGTCGGCTCTGTCTGGATTATCGGCATCTCAACAGATCTGGCAACGGCATCAAGATACCCAGTGGGGTTCAGTGGCTAAGGTCCTCGAGTCTGGTGTACCGATTCAGGTTCAATCGATGCCTGAACTGGATATACCCTATACTCCACCTACGACAGAATCGGTTCAAGAACTCACGGAACTCTCAAACAATCAAGCCGATCAGTCTCTAGCCACAAAGGCGCTGGAGATCTTCCAAAGCACAGAGGAATCCGTAAATACGTCTAACCAGTCTGAAACACCCTTTGTCGCCATTATCGAAGAGATCAAAGACAATCTGCAAGAGACACTGCATCCCGAAATGTACGCCTATGTGATGATGACGCTTCAGCAGGCCCTCTCTAAGATGGAGACATAAAGCCCAGTCGCCATATCGAACAATCTCGCTACTTCCAGATGGCGTCAATACACTGTTCGATGACTCAGCACCCCACACCGACTGCTGCTCCGGAACCAGCATAGACTTCCAGTGAGGTAGTTTGACCGGCCTGCTTATAACGGATCGACATCTTTCATCCCCTCACAACACCGTTGTACTGTTTGAGGATGACTTTCGAGGGACTTTGAGGTTTCGAATGTATCTAGGGGTCAACTTGTGTCGCATGTTCTCTCCTTATGGTTGTTCAAACAGTGAACGACATACTTTTATCCATTTTCATGAAAAAAATATGGATAGAAGTATCCCAATCTTTTCATGTGTTTCGTCTAAGAAGTGACCCCTTCGGAGAAAACTATGAACCAACATCAATACAGAGCCTACAAAACGCCTCTATCTCAACCTCGAGCCATCATCTACTTAGACGAAGCCTTTCGCACTGAGCACTTCTGGCATGATTGGGTGGTCACTCGAACCTTGATGGAGATCGAAGCCAAACGATACAAAAAGAACAATAAATGTTCGCTACATGACGCTCGAGTTCGAGTATGGGCCGAATTCACGATTGCCGATAAAGAACGAGATGAAACCATCTATGGCATTGCCAAAAACTGCCAACAGGCATTGCGTCGCATCGATATCCCAGTCTACTTCTGTCACATCACCATCGCAAAGTCCATTTTATCCGGCATGAACAAAACAAAGGCTGTGAAAAAATTCAAAGAGTGGCTGATGGCCGATCCAATGAATGGGGTCATTTATGAAATGAAACTCAATCTCGACTTTACCGTCAGCCTCATTGAAGACACACCCACCCCAAAGACGGTCAAGCGAGAACGCAAGCGGAGATCCACCCCCAAGAAGGGAGAATAGACAAGAAGGGAATAACAAGTCTTCCCTGTCACATACCCATCGGTCGATGGTACTTTGAATGCTCACAATCGGTCAACCACCTTGTCCATTTTCCACCGGGCGACACCGCCCACCACCGCCAGCGGTCCCAACGGTGCACAGGCGACCACCTGACCAATCAAAGCAGCTTGGCGCGCCAGTTTCTCTGAACCGGTGCGGCGCATGACGGTGGCTTCAAGGATGTCAACACCGATTGCGATGGGAAACGATGGGGTTTTCACAACCAATCGAATGGCTTTCTTGCCAACCGTTTTGATTCCAGACTTACCCACGGCTCGACCAATCGTTCGACCACCTTTCGACCATTCAATCATGTTATGCTCCTTGATGAGAACCATCTTCCAACCCCATGAACGATGACCATTGCGAAATCCAGACAAAATTGCCAAATTGGTTTCACCCTTTTCCACATGGAGTCTTGAACATGCCTTACCCCATCGAGCCCCAATTGAGAAAGTTGAATTGAGATTTGTTGCA
>CALDQI010000201.1:0-1920 GCA_937911635.1 uncultured Pseudomonadota bacterium
CCCTGCGCAGCCTATATGGGGGTCGTTCCGCTACTCGCTATGAAGCCAAAATGGGCTGGAAAACTAGAAGGCGTCATCGTTGGTGCATTTTGTGCCGGCACTTTACTCTATCTCAAACAACACTGGATGCCCTCCGCGAACAATCACATTGCGGGTGGACAGGCCGCCTCTTTGTCATGGGATACAATGCAGCTGGGATGGACACAACTCCAAAAGGTCTTTGACGAAGAGGACGTGATCGTACAGTTGTGTGGTTTTGCCGTTGTCGGTGCACTACTTCCAGGTCGAAACTGGTTTTCTCGAGTGGGTCTTAGTGTACTCTGTGCAGCGGTTTTGTGTATTACAGCCAGTACACTTGGAATGAAAATCCGACCTCGATATTTTGTTGCTGCAGAACTGCCGGTCATCATACTACTGGCTTCTGCCCTCACCCAGTATCGTTGGCTTCGTCCAGTCGGGCAAGTAGCATCGATTGGAGTTGCCAGTATGCTCTGGTTCGACAACATCGCCTATCATCAAGCGTGGTCCGATATGATGACCCGTCTGAGTGGCAATGACCCACACACGTTGATGGACGTCCCTAAAGGATACACCTATCGATACACCAAGTTTCCTCGACTGGACCACGATGATCATTCCACAATTGGAGCGAAGCAGCTTCATATACTGGCGAAAGAAGCCCCCACCCACTTCGTCTTTGGCGTTTCACTACGGGATGGCAGAGAGCATCATTTGCAATCTTCAGCCGGTTTAGGGGGACACAAATCCCGTATTGCGACACCCAAGTTTTGCTGCGGACACACCACCGATGTCAGTCAATGTGCTCAGCAAACCGTCGATACTCTACTTCGTTCCAACTCTAGACTCATCTTGCCGATTCTCACCAAGCATCAAACCCGCATCCCCAACGACACACGTCGCTGGTACCAACTCATGCTGTTTTACACAAGTCAGCAACCTGGGTGGACCGTAATCGATGGTGGCCAATGGGGCTATATCGATGGCAGTGGAAGCCAAAAGGCACCCTGTGATCGACCTCCCAAAAAGAAACGAGGCTTTTGGGAGATTGACGGTGAGCAGCGCAACAAACCCCACAGCAATTCTAGACGGCGTGGTGTTCCGGATGGAAAGCGGTAACCAACCATCCATCATAATTAATTCTCCCTCCTTGTGCTGTAAAGTGCGAAGTCATTTCCTTAAAAATACGATACAGTACATCTATGAAGCGCAGAACATTACTCACCTTGGGCGGCATCGCTGGACTCTTTGCCGTCAGTGGCATCGGGCTCTCGTTGCAATCTCCTAAGCCCTATCCGCACGACGAAGACAGCCGAATCACCTTCAGTGCTCGTGAACTATCTATTTTGGCAGCGGTCGCAGAAACGATCGTTCCGCCAAACAAAGATTTCCCATCGGGCCTGACACTGAAGGTTGCCGAAGGTGTGGATGCGCTCTTATCGAAATCACATCCCAGCGTGGTTGCGGAGATCAAACAGCTGCTGATGCTGCTGGAAAATGCTGCTCTAAACGGACTCACACATTTTCACCCAATACCTTTCTCCCAAATGCTCCTTGAAGAACGCACAGATATTCTGGATGGCTGGGCATCATCTCCGCTCGCCTTGCAGCGGAAAGGGTTCAAAGCACTGAATGGACTTTGTCAGTCTGCGTACTATGCTCAATCAAATGTACACCAGTTCGTTGGATATGATGGTCCGCCTGCCCATATCCTTCCGTTAATTGTAGCTGCTGCTCGCACAGATGGAGATCCCTAAGATGCCTATCTACACTGCGCGCAACACGGATGGTACGTCGATTCAAGATATCGATTGCGATGTGTGCATCATTGGTTCTGGAGCCGGGGGAGCCACCGTTGCGGCAAGGCTCTGTGAGGCAGGTAAAGATGTCGTTCTTCTAGAA
>CALDQI010000202.1:0-6498 GCA_937911635.1 uncultured Pseudomonadota bacterium
AATCTTTTAACGATAGATATTCAAGTGCGGTAAGACTTCCAATCCAATCTGGTAAATCGGTGAATCTCTTCAATTCTATCGATAGGTCCTTAAGATTGGTCAGTTCTCCAAGACCTTCTGGAAGTGCCATCGGCTCATTATCACTTAAGTCAAGGAAATCTAGATTTGTCAGATTCACGATACTATCTGGTAACGTCGTTACATCATTCGAACCCAGCGCAAGTGCCTTTAGATTGGTCAACGTTCCGATGTCATCTGGTAAGCAAGTTAACTTGTTGAACATCAATCCCAGATTTTCTAGATTGGTTAGATTCCCAATACAATCGGGTAAACAACTCAAGTCATCACCAATACAATCCAGTCTGGTTAGAGATAGAATGTCCTCATTCCATTTTGCAAGGTCACCCAAAGCCCACACTGAAAGATATACACTGTTTGGAAATCCAGAAAACACCTCTTTTAGAATATCGACATCCAAATCTCTTGATACAGATGTACAACCAATCTGCTCTAAGAATTGTCGGAATTCTTCTTCTGATTGAATCAGTCCCCTCACCAACTCTATCCCCTGTTGAATGTAGGTCACATCCTCTGACTTCAATAAGTTCTTAATCTTCTCGACTTGTTCGGTACTCAGTTTCATCTACCCTACCCTCTTTTGATTTCCCATTTTAGATACCGACTTTTATTGTCCGTTAAACATTCGGAGGAAAACTAATTTTCTAAAATCGGAAAGATATTCTTCATTAATGTACAGAACCTGTTGATATCAACACCATCTCCCTTTCACCCTTTAAGGATCCGTGTTGGTTGCTCCCATTCGACACGATTAAGCATCGTAATCTGGTGACCGAATCTTACAGTCTGGCAAAGCCGTCTGAATCTCCTCTATTTGCGAGGTAGACACAGTCGTATACGTCAAGTGCAACTCCTTCAGGTTCTTCATCGATAAGACCGCGGGCACAATGCTCTCAAGTTCACACGTAAAGGATACATCCAATACCTCTAGGAGATTTAAATCACCTAAGGTGTCCGGCAGTGACGTTAACGCTGTATCAAACACAAACAATCCCTGCAACTGCGTTAGATGCTTGATTGTCGGAGGAAAGGTACGCAGCCCAGTCCGACATACATTCAACTCCGTCAACCGCGTCAGATTACCAATCCCCCAAGGTAAAACACTTAGTCGATTATAGGACACATCCAGTTCTCGAAGTGCCGTCATGTGCTTGACCCAATCCGGGACTTCATTGAGCCCATTATGAGAGATATCCAACTTGATGATTTGATTCTTGAGTGATGGTGCCTCAGCACAATCAGAATCCATATAGGTCAAATGTACCTCGGTGCCAGAGTACCCTTCGTGCTCCCATGCTTCCAATAGGTACAACTGAGAATCATCCAAACTGATACAGGCTAAGCCTTGCGGAATATAGTCAAGAGGGTTCCCTTCAAGACGAATCAAAGTCAACTGTGATAACTGTTGGAAGGTGTACGGAAGATGTTCTAGTCCACGATTGCGCAAATCCAGCACAGTCAAGTCACGAACCCACTCTACCTGATATTCATGCATCAACACGAGTAGATGAAGACTCAAAAAGGACTGATTCCCCAGTTGTACGTACCACGCTGCAAGAGATGTCGGCATCTCTAAACAAATGCGTCTAAATACAGTTTGAATACTCTGCAGTTCAAGAGACCGAAGTTCCGTTATCCCATTCTCTATCTCAATAAATGCATCTGAAAACAACAGACACAAAAGCCAGTCCTTCGATACAAAGTTGCTCATAGCATTAGTTTGTCACCAAACAATAATTTCAGTCTTTGAATCTCATCTACTGTCATTGGATTGTTCTCAACATACACTTCTGACAGGGTGGTCAACCCAGCCATAGAATCAGGTAGAGTCTGAAGCTGATTGCCAGTGAAAAAAGCATAGAGTATACTGTCCCACCCCGAAACAGACCCCGGAATCTCCGTCAACTGATTGCCATTAAAATCTACGCTTGTCAATGCACGGAGGTCCCCTATTGATTCAGGTAAGCACGTTAACTGATTGCTTCCCAATCCTAGAGACTCAACAGCTGTGAGTTCCCCAATATTCTCGGGCAACTGTGTCAGTTCATTCCAATACAAGTCTACATCCTGTAAACGGGTCAGTGCACAGATTGAATCTGGTAAACGGCGTAGATTACCAGATCGAATACTCAACTTCTTTAAATTCACTAGTTGTCCAATACTCTCTGGAAGTGTATACAGTTCAGAACCATTTGCATCCAAAATCAGCGTCTCTAGATTGGTTAGCAGTCCGAAATCAGGAGGCAAATGTGTCAGTGGATTGCCAGTGATCTGAAGCCTTTTCAAATTGATCAATTTCACAAAGGAATCTGGTAAACAGGTAAGGTGATTTGCCTGCAAGTACCCATAAGTCACTCCAGTCAAAAAACCAATCGAGTCGGGTAATTTCCCCCAACCATTACCCCGAAAATCAATGGCTGTCGTCCTCTCTACAATCGCAGGACACCATTGAGCCAAATACCCCAACGCCCACAAGCCCAAATAATTGACGATGTCGATCAGTTCTGGAGCCTCTGCATTTTCAAACAAGGCAATCATCTGTTCCAAAGAAGGTTCTGCGGTAAGTTCAACCTTTCCATACTGAGAAATAAATGCTCGAAACCCTTCTTCCGTGGTACACAACGTCTCCACAAGAACCGTCCCCTGTTCGATAAAAGACAGCTCATTGGTGGAAAACAGTTCGGATATCCGATTCAATTGTGCTTCAGTCATACCGCCTCACTTAGGTGGAAATTCTTGTCTAGATTATTCTTAATCCTTATCCGTGTCAAAGGCACCATCTGTCGCCGCTTTCACAATGGTTGTAAAGAAAAGCATCAGCAACACTGCAGGAATACCAAAAGAAGCCTCCCCATCAGCCATCGTCCAAATGAGCGCCAATCCATAGGACATAACCGCAGACACAGCAAATGACGGAAGGATATTTTGAACGCTATCTTTAACTGAAACTCCCATCCCTCTATGCTTTGATGCATAGGGATATCCAAATGCAAAGGCAAGTGCAGCCACCACACTGAGTAGAGATGCGACAACATTACCCTCATATAGATTCAACAGGCTGCCACCAAAATCAAGCAGTAGCGTTAACGATACGACCGCAGCGACAAATGAACTCAGTCCATGGTTCAGCATGAATCCTAGTATTGTTCCACCGAACGAGGTGACTTGGCCTTTTGTAAACTTCTTGGCCAACCCATGTAAGCCTTGAGTGCGTAATGTACTATCCACAACCATTAATTGATTGTCGAGTGGATCCTGCTTCTGATCTACTAAGGTCCACTGACCCTCCTCAGCGTCTTTTGGACTCTCCGTAGAAAGCGTTTGCATTCGGTGTTGAATAGACAGTAATAATGGAGAATATAGACGTCCAAGTTTCTTAGGCTGTTCCAAAACCTTTTGGGTCAAGATTTCATAGACTCCCTGTAGATCTTTGGGATACCCGTCAAATACTCCCTCGAAAGACTTTAGACCTTGTTCAAAATGATTTGCCGTCCATTCAGATTGATGAGTCAGATTGTCGATCCACGCTTGAGAGACAAACTGTTCCACCCGCGTAGCCTCAAAAACCTTCAACGTATGTTTCCAGTACCCATGTTTTCCTTTCAACTTCAACTGTAGTTTGTCAAATGAAATGAACGGAGATTGAATCTCTTTGTCCCACTCTAAATAACTTTTCTCATTGAGTACGATCTCTGACATCACTTGATGCAATTTCTTCACAACGGTGGAGTACATCAAATCTACTTCATATGGTACCTGACGCTTGAGGGCCGTTGAAGAATAGGTGACCAACTTTGCCAACTCACTATCAAAATCTGTCTCTGTTCCCTTATCGAGTTCTACAATGAGCGATTTAAACTGGGACAAGACCCCATGTATTTCCACAACTTGTGAGTTGCTCACTTGGGCATCATGTAAAATCAACCCCAAAAATGTTTGTATGTTCTCGAAAAACTCAATGAGTTTACCTTCTAGATTGTTCTTGCCGAGTGCCAAATAATCTGTCAGTTCTGACGCTTTGGTCCATTCTGTCCAAAAGTCGACCAAGTCTGTCCATAGAGAAGCCCTCCAATTTGGATTTTGAAGGTGAAAGACATTGGCTGTTGCATGAGTCTGTAGAAATCCTTCCCAGATGATGTCAAACTGACGTAGAACATCTTCGGTGCTTAGATAGATTTGCTGAGTATTCCTCTTGTTTGCATTCGGTTTCGATTGCTTAGGCAAAACCCTACGCGCCTTTTCATGCTTAGAGAGTTTAGCGCATAAATCGCCCCAATTGGCTTTCGTATATTGAACCGACTGAGCGCCCAACAAATGGAATGGGAAGTATAGATTCTTTGCAAAGATCATATAGATCTCATCGTCTGCCTCATACAAAGACAAACGCCAGAACAGATGAAACTTTTGTGCTTCAGTTGTGCAGTTGATCAAAAATGACTGGATAATCTGAAAAATCAACGGAGTTCGATAGCCGTTAAAGATGCTGGTGCTCATCAACCAAACGGCGATTGGACTGGCTGAATAGTGAGACGATTGTGCCGCTGGTGCCGTAAAGACTCCCTGAGTTTGTACATTGCCTTTCTGTGCTAGCACAAACAGTTCTTGCAGTGCACCATCTCGTATTAGCTGTGCCAGTTCATCTTGATGGCACTTAATCAGTTCTGCGTGGACCAGAATCGCAAGCATGATGATCTGTTTGGTATACCCTACCTTCCCAATCTCATTTTGCTTATTTTGTGAAACATAAGCTCGTTTGACGTGTGACAACATAGACTCGTTTAATCGAGACACTTTATCAAAGACTGGATTCACTGTACTCTCGAGTAATTCAGTAGAAAACCCACCCTCAAACATATCCTCAGTTGAAAGCAAATACCAAACGTCAAAAAAGGCCACCTTACGTTCTCCCCGAGTCAACAGGGAATATCGCTTAGAGCCAACAAATATCTGGTAGCACTCTATGAGACGATGTCGCTGCTCATCAGCAGAGAGATTGTTCAAATAATCAATGCGCTCGTACAGTATAGATGTCCCAGTGGGTCTCACGACACGAAATCCTTCTTGCCATTTCGCTATGTAATCATACCTAAACTCATGCCAATTAGCTGTAATAACATCCGAGGTAAACCACTGCTCCACTTCTAGATACAATGGAAGATTAGAGATCTGAGTGCCAGGGCTACTTTGGTTAACCGTATACAGTCTGTCCACCAACTGGACATTACTTTTCAGAGCGCGTATCTTTAGTACTTTTTTACGAATCTTTGTTTCAGATGCTGCTTGAAACGGTGGATCTGGTTGGGTTTGAGTGCTCAGTGGTAGATCCGATATTATCGTTAGGCTTGGGATATCTAGACCTTGAATCACACTCCAGTCTAGTCCACTGCTATGGCCATCAAAGTAAGCGACTTCCAGTAATGCAGTATACAAGACACTCAAACATGATGGGTCATTAATCTTTGAAATGTGCGGGGCGAAATCGTTCTTTTGAGTATTGAACATTTGTTGACGCCAGTCGCTATCAAGTGTCGCAATTTGTATCAGGAGATAGAAACTGTGGCGATGAACATGCGCATGACCACCATATCTACTGTTGGCAACAGCTTCAGACAATTGTGAAAAGACTTTCCGAATGGTGCCTTTATTTTTTGCAGGATTCGAAAAGTTAAACAATTGAGACAACGACGCATCTACCTTTGCGAAAAAGAACTCTGTATAAAGCGTATCGTTTGAGTCTAATCCATCTGGATATATTGACTTGTACAACTGCTTACTGCTTCTGTAGAACCTCGCTATAAGTTGTGCCGCCATACTCCACACATCTCGAGGAATGTAATTGAACACATCCCCAACCCACACATCCAAATCTGGAATCAAATCCACAAAAATGGTGGCGTGATCATCCAATGTTAGCAACGCATGCAACCACTCTTTGGTCTTTTCCTTCCCCAATATTTTCTGGCGTGTCTCCCAAGGCCATAGAGCACCTGCACCGTTAACTTTCAACGTCAGTGGTAAAAATGCACCGTACAGAGTCGCCTCTGCACAACCCGGATGCTTTTGTGATGTTTTCACCCATTTTTGACGCCAGATACCGGCATTGAACATACCTGCTCTCAACAGTGGATGCCCTTTATGCTTGGCCAAGCAAGCCTGATACAAATGACCGGCTACTTCTTTGGCTTCGAGACGTCGTTGCTGTAAAGACATAATGCCTCCAATTGGGTAAACAAGTTTTCTGACGTCAACATATCAAAATTGACTACACTATTCTGTTGATTCATCGTAAATTCATCGAAAACAGATCTGGAATCAATGAATCGAACTTATACTGCCCTATCACGGACCGAAAAGGTGATGTCGCAGTCCGGAAGCGCACATTGCAATTTGACTATATCTCCAGTGGAGATTGGATTGCGG
>CALDQI010000203.1:0-6402 GCA_937911635.1 uncultured Pseudomonadota bacterium
CATATTTGGCGGAGCGTCCCAATCAAAAATATTACGGCTCTTCAGTAGCCGCATGGTAAATCTGGATGTATCGAAATCATGCTGCTGAGCTACCTTATAAAGATGTTTGAGTGTATCATCGCTCAGTTTCAAAGATGCATCTTTCAACACTGCAAACAAATCCTGATATAGTTGCTTCGGTATCGTTGAATCAGCATAAAAATATTGTGCATTGAAATTCTTGAGTAGAAAGTCCTCGTACTCTGATTGACTCAATACACCTTCTGAAACAAACTCCAATACTCTACTCACCCAGTATTGTGAGCGAGAACCATTAAAAAGATCGCGGCGACGCAATATATATTTATCAAACAGAGACATGTCTAAGTCATGTTGTCCACTGATTTTAAACAAAGATGTAAGCTTTGACGGCTCAATATCAATGTCAACGCTCCTGATTGCCTCAAGTAGATTGGCATACAGTTCTCTGGGAGGAGATATAGCTGCAACAGAACTAGCAACATCAAATCTTCTTTTAAAATTTAACAGCAAAAACTTATCGTACTCTAATTGACTCAGTACACCTTCTGAAACGAATTCTAAGACACGACGAATCATACTTTTCGGCGTAGTCAATCCAAATAATGAACGTGTCTTTAGTATGGCATCATCAAAATTGGGCAGAGTTAACTCATAGTGTTCGGCAATTGTATAGAACTGTTCAATTTTGACAATAGAAATATCTACTGAGGCCTCAGTCAAGGCTTCGAACAAATCTTGATACAACCTTTTGGGGATATTTTTCCATGAATAAAAATTAAATGTATTGTTGAAATTCTCAATCAAATAGGCATGGTAGTCTTTTCGGTTCAATACACCTTCTGAAACAAACTCCAATACGTGATTTGTCACGACCTGTGACGTATCCGTTCCGAAGAGATCACGTATGTCAAGAATAGCCTGTTCCAGTCGAGTGGTGTCCAAACTGTGCTGTTCAGCAATCTGATACAACTCTGGAATCTTACCGATCGGAATCGTTACCGCTGAACTATTCAATGCAGCAAACAAATCCCAGTACAACTTCTTTGGTGATGACGTCCATGAATACGTCCTGAAACAGTACTCAAAATTTGCCAATAGATAGGCATAGTACTCTGACTGACTCAATATACCTTCTGAAACGAGTTCTAGAACTCGCTCAACCATCGTAAGCGGACTGTGAAAACCAAATATTTCTCTATACTGAATCAAAATCGCATCAAACTGTGATACATCCAAATTGAATTTACCCGCCACTTGATACAACACTGGAATATTGGCAAAAGCAATGTCCACCTCTGATCTAACCAATGTATTGAATAAATCTTCATACATGTGCTGTGGAACAGATGAGGACAGTACAAAACCATGTTCAAAATTTACGAGTAAAAATGCATCATATTCAGCTATGGTCAGAACACCGGTGCTCTTCCAATGATCAATATACAGTATGACTTTAGACACAAGGCTTTTCTTTTGTTTGAACAAACTGCGGAAGCCAAGCAGGATGGACTTTAGAGAGGCGGCCTGTTGGTGTTTTGTTATGATACTTGGGAGCACATAAATCAACGCTTTAATTTTTCCTGGTGCGGTGCTCAGTTTATCTGGATTCTCATACAATCCTCGAAGCAATGTATCATATAGTTTTTGTGGAACAAGCTGATACCGTACAAGTTTACGTCCTTGTACAAACTGTGTCACCAAAAGACGCTGCAGCTCTGTTTGCGACATATCACCGGATTCGACTTTCCGAAACAGATGCTTCGCCAGTGTTGCTTGAACATAGCTTTGCCTCTCGAACAAGTTGGTCACACCTTGAATCAACCAATCCTCTATAACAGGTACCAACCCTCCAACCATACCGCTAAATCGTTTGAGACTCCATTCACTCCCCCATGGTTCGTACAACCACTGAGTATGAGTTGTAGAAGGAAAGTGCTGTTGTAAAAATTGTACTCTCTCTTCAAAAGATCTCCCTTCTAAATTGTCAAGCTTGAGCAACCTAGACACGATGGGACGAATGTGGTGACTGTCCAATGACCCAAGTTGATCAAATTGCAACACGACCCAATCACCATACTCCTTAGACCCACCATAACCATCCTCGACATGAACAACATATTGAAAGTCGGTCGGGGAACACAATACTTTATGTGTATACATACAAGATAGTAACGCCTCAGAATGCTCTTTCGGGACGTCCCAGTTTGTCAAGCCAATTTTATCCAGTGAAAGTATCTTTACTCCGCACAAAGAACGGTCAAGCAACGACCTCATCTCTTGCAATGTGCACTCTTGACGTGAAAAAATTTCTCGAATTCGAATCACCATCCATTCCGTCATCGCCTGAGAACGCTCTAAGCGATCAAATTGCTGAGTGACGACGCCATCCAACACGGCTTTCGACAGCTTCATGTCTTCGATTTTCTGCAGTGACGGAATGGCTTGTTCTTGGACCGTCAAATCTATCCATATATCCAACCATCTCTGGTAACTTTTTACGTGATTTGGATCAGGAGACCAATCCTTATCCGAAAAATCTACCCCTGTTGGAAAATATTCAGCAATCAGTGCATCCATCAAATCTTGATCACCCATTCTCTCTTTAACTTGCACTCCAATAGCTTCAAAGTCTTGGAGGATATCCAATCCATCCAAATAAAGATACCGCTCGGACCTCTGGAGGATGTCCTCAAGTTGTTGATGTACTTCAACCATTAATTCCGGATCTGCTTGCAGCAGAAACAACATTTGATGATACAACGTTATCCACTGTACAGGCTCCCACTCGGACCATTTCTGTTGTACAACGAGATTTAGTAGTGTTTTCAAATTGTACGCATTGAGTTCGGGTCTAAGCCAATACCTATCAAAGCACTTTTGCAGTCGGGCTCCCATGAGACTTGACCAGTCCAATCGATCTTGAACCGATTGATCTATGGGTAATCTCGCATACAATAGTATTTTGAGAAGATAATCGTCATTGAGTTCACAGGCAATCTTCGGACTCACCGATATACCATATCGAAGCGCAACAGGAGGCACACTGCTGTTCTGTTCACGTAGATGCAACTGTTGAATTGTTGTTTGAAGCGACGCATGTTCAAGCACAAATGAAACCACATCCCCCAATACATCTCCGACGCGCAATGTATGTACGTTCGGATAATTCAAGACGTTGTACTCTTCTCGTTCCGAAACATAGACAGCAGTCTCAATCTCTTCCACACGCTCTTGCAACGTCCCTGCCGCGTCGGAAAATATAAGTTGATCCACCATCGTCGTAATTCTTTGGATCGAATGTTCACAGGTTTTATTCTGACTCAACCAAATCAGCAAGCCCTCCCCTATCTGACAATCCAATGTTTTCAGTTGGGGTTGATGTTCCAATACATCACTGACCACTTCAATCGTATCCGGAACATTGTAAACAATAATGTGATTACACGACAGATTTTTCAACAAAGAGCCGATGTAGACAATACAATCTCTACAGTCAACCCGAAGCCGATTCAGTTCCACCTTTGACGACAGATTCTCTATCACTGACGGCCACTCACGCCAGTGGACATTGACCGTCAGATTCACCATCTTGTTAAAGGTGTCAACGTGTTCAGTAGACAACTTGGTATACGAGTCCAAGTAAACCATAAACTCATTGTTCAGATAGGTTTGGTGGGCAATATCGTCACTCGATGCAATCCATGCAAAACAGTCGATGATCAATTGTGAAAATCGATCATCATATTTCTCTTCCAATTCACCTTGAAACCACTGCAGCGCATTGTGCCGAGTAAAGAGTTCATAGGGGATATTGGGATAAAATGGACCCAGTGTCTCCAGTAATTCCATCCCCATCTCAAAGGTGTTTGGACTTTGCAAAAGGTTCCAAATCTTCTCAGAATTCTTCATCGTACCCGTTCCGTGTGCTCAAGAGTTGTATACCAATGATTGTATCGCACCCCACTGTACCTGTCATTGAAACCGGACACCTTACGTTCTTGAAGCCTCGTTGAAGCCTGGTTGAAAAATTGATACCCTGCACACAACACCGGAGGCAACATGTCCACACCAGAACCACGTGACTTTATCAACGAAGACCTATCGGGACAGGATCTGAGCGGACAGTCCTTTGCCGATTGCCATTTCGAAAGCACCAATCTCAGCGGAGCCAACCTGTCTGGATGTGATTTTACGGATGCTTCGTTTTCGGACGTTGATTTGAGTTGGGCTGATTTGAGTGGGTGTAATTTTTCAGGCGCCTATTTCTTCGGCGAAGTAGTTTTCACTGACACACAGATGATTAATTGTAATTTGTACAATGCGCTCTTTGAAGTATACGAAGCAGTAACACTGGTTGAGTGTCGATTATCATGGACACTTTTCAGATACAATATCCCCCTCTTCACTTCATGTATTTGGGAGAATACAAATTATTACTTCATGGATGAAGACGAAATCAGACCTACAAATGTTCCAGACAACCTCACAGTAGTCGAATTTGGCAATCTAATGGCGCTGGACTTTAGCGGACTGTCACACCCTTCTATACTAGACAGTCTCTTAGACATGTGGCTAGGTATATCAGATATATCAGTCGCCTTCTATTCAGATAAAACTAGATGGCCGGAAGGATTCGATCCCAATCAATACCCAGATCTGATTAAAGCCGAGTCTATTGGACCGAATATCAACCTTATAGGGAGAGACCTGTCCGCAATACCCTATTCTGTTTTAGAAAACATAGATTTTACAAACTGTATCTATGATGACTCAACCATTTGGCCTGATGACTTTTATTGGGACTTCTGGGACTTCTTTGATCGGTGGGAAGGCAAACTAATTAAGATTGATAGCAATTTAAGGAGTCTAGATTTAGGAGAAGTCAATCTAGAAAACGTTTCATGGACCAAAACAACCATATACAATGAATATACAAAATGGCCTAAAGATTTTGATCCAAGTCAGCATCCGAACCTCCTAAAAATTGAACCCAATATGAGTCTTCGTGGTTTCGATTTTACGAATACAGGTGTAGGTCTACTACGATACCAAAACTTCTCAGGCTTCAATCTCTCACAAGCAAACTTTTCTTCGATAGACCTTGAAGAAGCCTCTTTTCAAGGAGCAAACTTAATGGGCACAAACTTTTCTGGAGCAAAATTACCACACTCTTGGGATTGTCCTTTTGATCAAGCGGTGTACAATAACCATACGGTTTGGCCCGATAACTTCCCGGAATCTTCAAAAAAACACATGATCTTTGTCACTTCAGGCGCCCAGCTTCCAGACGTCAATTTAACAGCTACCGTATTAAAAGACCTTGACCTTTCAAATATTGATCTGAGCAATGCCGACCTGGGCGGCGCCACCTTCGAAAATATTGATTTGAGTGGGGCGTGCTTAATCGATGCAAATATTGCCAACACCACATTCAAAAATGTCTCGGTGACACAAACCACCATTCTACCTCGAGGAATGAGATTTGATAATCTTCCGGAAGGATGGGTTATTAAAGGTCTCCGCCCAAAACCTCGAGCCAATCATTGCTTCGTTGTTCCAGACCACATCGCCAGTATCATCGCCAAGCTGTCTGACGATGACCAAACCACACTAAACAGCTTCATTCAAGAATTGGGTGGTACACAATACCGCTATCTGGTCATGCTTCTACATTATGAATTTGATCAAAAATTTCGTTCCACTGGTGACATTGAGAAGTATGTTTTTTGCCATGACGAAACGATTAGAGATATTACGAAATGTAGACTGATATTGGAGTCATCCTCGTGGACTGTAGAGCATTTGTGGTCCACTATTGATGAATTATCTGCAACTATCGATCGTCTGGAAGTACTATACCAACAAGGAACTTCTAATAAGATACTGAGCCCCCGTATCGCAGAGGTACGCGACAAGTTACAAGCAACGATATCGACGTATCGAAGAAATGACAAATGGACCATTACACGACGTGGCGATCTAGACAAACTTGAGTACAAAGCCATTCACATCGATCTAGATGAACTCCGTGCCAATCAACAATCATGAGAGAACCCATGTTGACCCTCATCGCCCTCATCGCCTGCAGTAACAAAGACACCGACACTCTAGACACCAGTGTAATAGTTGACACTGGCACTTCGGATACCACAGAGGATACCGGAGCCACCGACAGCGCTGAACCAAATGACACTTCCGACACCACAGACACCACGGATACGGAAACGGATGACACAGATACAGATGCAGATACATCGGATACAGACACCGATCCCACAGACACCTCTACGGATACCAATGACACTTCTGACACGGGTCCTGCCTGCACTGAATACAACTCTCCCGAAGAAGAGTTCGCCCCGATTCAAATCACCGGTGTTG
>CALDQI010000204.1:0-4007 GCA_937911635.1 uncultured Pseudomonadota bacterium
AAGGAACCATACACTCAACAATCAAACACCTACATCAACTCAACAACCAAGCCACCAAACAAACCCATCCCCAGCACCAAACCAACTTTCAAACAGCTGTCCAACACCCACGTCACCAAAAACAGCCACAAACCAACGGCTAAATCACACAATCCTCAAACCACAAACCAACAACGAAGTCATCCATCAGTCTCCAACCACTTCCCATTTTCAAAGTTGAGAGTGGATGATGGATTCACAGGATGACACAGGAACTGAGAGCGAGGTATACTTTTGTATCCGTTCATTTCTAGACCTGAATACTCAAAGAATGCAGCACCGCACATCAACTTTTAGTCCTTTTAGAAAGAGTCCCCGACATGCTCCTCTATCAACTTCTCCTGCATATAGGCATTGAGTCCATCCACCAACTCGGTCACATCACCCTCGAGGATTCGATCGAGCTTGTAGAGCGTGAGGTTGATGCGGTGATCGGTGATGCGGTTTTGCGGGAAGTTGTAGGTGCGGATGCGCTCTGAACGGTCTCCAGAACCCACCTGCTGACGGCGTTGTTCCGCCAACCCTTCATGAGCGGCTGCTTGCTGGGCTTCGAGCAGACGAGCAGAGAGTACCTTCATCGCTTTGGCTTTGTTTTTGTGCTGGGACTTTTCATCCTGACACTGAACGACCACACCCGTTGGGAGGTGGGTAATGCGAACTGCAGAGTCGGTCGTGTTGACGTGCTGACCACCCGACCCACTGGCGCGGAACACATCGATTCGGAGATCATTGGCGTTGATGTCCACTTCGACTTCTTCGGGAACGGGCATGATAGCAACGGTGGCGGCTGAGGTGTGTACACGACCTTGGGTTTCAGTGAGTGGTACACGCTGAACACGATGCACACCCGATTCATGCCGCAAGAATCGATAGGCTTTGCCACCACTGATCTGGCAAATGACTTCTTTGTATCCAACCTGGGTCTTTCCGGTACCCCCAACAGAAATGAAGTTCGAGGATAGAATCTCCACTTTCCAGCGATTCTTTTCACAGAATCGGGTGTACATGCGAAAGAGGTCATAGGCAAAGAGTGCAGCCTCATCCCCACCGGTTCCCGCTCGAACTTCCAAAATGATATCGGCACCGTCAAAGGGATCAGGTGGAATGAGTGACAGTTTCAACCGTTGTTCCAAATCTGGAATCTCTGCGTTGAGACGAGTGATTTCTTCTTGTGCCATCTCAGCCATTTCGATGTCCTGAGCCAATTCCTTGGCCTCTTCCAGTTCTTCCTTCGAAGATTCTAGTTGCTTCCACAATTCTACAATGGGTTCTAAATGGGCTCGTTCTGTGGTGACCACACGCAGCTTCTTTCCATCGCTTGCGATTGCAGGATCCATCAATGATCGATCCAATTCTTCCAAGCGCATGGCAAGTTGTTGCAAACTCTTCTGCATGTGTACTCCTTGTTTGTACGTATGTGATACCCGTTTGACTGGGTCGATTGAAGCAAATCAATCAAGGTCCTCAATCAAGACGCCTCAAGGTTCCATCCGATTGCACCTGACATCGATGCGTCGCCTCAAATCCTGCTCGATTGACAACAGCATCTTCGGAAGATGATCGTCCAATATGTGCCCCCATCCAAACTGTCAACGAACCGGTTGACTGTAGACTTCGTGCGTGCGAGAGGATGTGACAAACGGATTCAACACCCAAACTCTCAGAACCAGCCTTCCCTTGTTGTTCAGTAGCAAACTGTGTCGCAATCGCTATTTGATTGCAATCAAATACAACCCAGTGCACATCTTGGAACTGCTCCACCAATCTTTTAGACCGCTCCAGTCCCAGATCCAACGCTTGCAAATGTCGACTCGCGTCACTACCACGATTCGATACGATGATTCGCCCATCTTCTGCGCCTTGGGGCCACGAGCGCTTAATGACATTCGCGTCCTCAATAGAACAATTGAGCATTGTTAGAACGACACTATTGAACTGTTGAAGCAACGATACAATCGGAGAGACAACACGCTGACGAGCGGAGAGCTGTAGAAGAACCGAATCACCACAATTCACTCCAGACAGTGGCGAATCCGTACACTCTGACTGTTCTACAGACACGGACTGTGAATCAAAGACCAAACGACGTTTCTCCACTTCCGGTGATCGACCATTGACTTCCTCTATTCGAAGGAGAGCAAAGTAACGCTCGTTGTCCTTCGGCGCTCTAGACTGACCTTGAATCCAATCACCCGTCTGCAAATTGAAGCGGCGAATCTGCGCGGGAGATACATACACATCATCTGCCCCAGCCGCAAAGTTAGACACAGGACTCCGTAAGAATCCAAACCCATCTGATAAAATTTCGAGCAAGCCATCCGCTACGATGTTCACCTTCTGGTTACCATAGGATTCTACAGCACCACACACCAACTCAAAAATAAGTTCAGCGGGGGAAAACTGACCGGCGTTGTCAAGCCCCTTTTCATAGGCCTGCTCAACGAGTTCTTCAAAACTTTGATTGCGATAATCGGATAATTGGATAGACATGATACTGTAGGAGGGTGTTGGGAGGAAGGAGGGCATTATTTTGCCTTAGTGTAACCCTTCTCAAACACAATTCCAAATCCACATCCAATACGGAGAATGACCATGCGTACACTATCGATTTTAGCACTGTTTTCGATGTTCACAGCCTGCGGTGAAAAGGGTGGCGACTCAGAAGGCACCGACACAGCAACCGAAGCCGATACAAACTCTGACAGCCTCTTTGACAACACAGACCCAGATGAAGAGGTAGCCGATGATGCACCAACCATCTCAAATGCCGATGCCTGGTGCTACGTTGTGGGTGGCTCTACCGAAAGAGAGCAATGGGGATTCCGATTTTCGTTTGATGACCCACAAGGTGTAGAAACAGTTCCCAGACTTCAGATGGGCGCCATTCAAATTTTAAACTCGAGCGGCGTAAGTACCAGTTCTCTAGATCAAGCCTGCAATAGAGATACCAAAGAATGTGTCAGCAATCTCTCTGCAGATCAAGTTGGTACAGGCTGTGAAGCAGCCACATCGATCTCTGTGAAATACCAAATCGTAGATGACGATGGAAATACATCCAACAGCATCACCGTTGATGGTCGTCAAGGCGAGGACTTCGACGGATAGGTTAACCTGATACGAGTGTAGCAAAGAGAACTATCGAGTCTACCACTCTGATGACTCCAACTGTTCTCCTTGAACAACTATGCACTCAGAGCATTTGCAGATACTCAATCGAGGACTCAGATTGCCACAACAATGCTGACCGTTGGCTCCAAACCGTCTCTAAAACTGGGTGCTCAAGGTCAGGTTCTCAATCTGTGCTCGACCTTCGGCACTTCGGATAACAGCGAGCTCAATGAACTTGTCACCAATGGTCATCACCACAACACCATCGTCAGAGAGCATATCTCCGGCTTTAACAACCCTTTCTTCTCCACTGGGCATAGCCAATATCGCTCGCGGAGTCGGACCATCCATGAGTGTCCCAACCAACGTTGGTCGCCATCCGTCTTTCACCGTTGCAGGTCTCCAAGAGGTCGTCACTGGCTGAGGTGCCGGTGGTGGAGTGTCGAGTACGGGAGCCGATTCTACAACATCTTCCGTTGTGGTCACGGTCTCTACATCAGCCTCAAGCGAAGCGACTGGGATCAGTTCATTTTCCGGTTCATCGGTACCCATTTGAATCACCTCTGTTTGAGGATCTTCAAACAAGGGATCGACAGGTTTATCTTCGGTCTTGGTAGTTTCACTCAACTCATTGGTAAGGTCTCCAGATTGCCCTTCATTTGTGGAATCCTTTTCATTGGATTCCTCTGCAATCGCAACGGAAGAGAACACATGACCTGGATTGTCCATCACTTGACAGGCGATCAATGTAGAGAGTAGAAGCATCATAATTAAACCCACAGATGAAAAATGGAATCTCTAGTAATATACAGCAATCGAGTCTACGGTGCCACCAATACAATACTATGAATCGGTTGCCT
>CALDQI010000205.1:0-4838 GCA_937911635.1 uncultured Pseudomonadota bacterium
TTCTTTGGTCATCCCATCTCGAAATGCCATTAACAACTTGGGACATATCACTGCAAAGGAAGACCTTTCTAAATCTTTGAACCACGCCTGCACAATTGGCATCCTCAACAAAGATTCGGCCCCCTTCAATTTGAATATCCTTAGTAAAATAGAACTACGATCTTCGGAGTTCAGTGTCGCAATAAGTGGTTGTAGAAACGTGACCAAATGCATCACCCTATTTTCATCATCGATATACAACCACAGTTCCAACACCAAGGTCCAGTTGAAACATCGTTGCACAGGTGTCTCTTGCTCGTCGGAAAGCATGTTTACATACGGTTGCTGAAATATGTTCGTGAGATGCTCTGCGAATATTTGTACATCAGTAGTTGAGGCATTCACCGCCAATTTGTAGACACCATTAATTAAATCCTGTCGATGATTCACACGCATACCGTCATAGAGCCAGCATACCTCCGCTGTTGGATGGCAACGCAACAGGTGATTGAGTAACATCGCCCATTCCCATGCGGAAGCGTGACGCACATAACCCAATGTCCATTTGTTTCCAGATGCTCCTTTAAGAGCTCGCAAATTTTCGCACAAAGCCTCAATCAAGGGAATCGAAGGATTCTGTTGCAAACTTTCAAAGTAAATACAAACAAAAATGAACCAAAATTCTTGGCTTGGACTCCAAACATAATCTAGCTCTAACAAATTCAAGAAGGCTTGTTGAGATGGATTGGATACCACTTCCTTCAACTCACAGTATGAGGCATCAAAGACACGCTTACTATCCATTAATATCTGCAAAAATCGTTGAATCGATTCAGTTTTTTTATTGAAGTAAATACACTCTACCAAACCGTAGTACAATGACTGTAAACGCTGATCTTGTGTCTGAATCTGAGTCAGTTCATCACACTGTAATAAATCCCATAGTTCATCGGATGCTCTTATACTCGCCAGATGATACGCCGCATGACTGAGTGCGTATTGGTATAAACTTAATCCTCGGGTGCTCCTGTGAGTATGACCTAAGTCTTGATGATAACTATTTTGTGTTTGCAACCGTAATACAGACATGCGGACCTCTTATTAAATCCTTCTCATTATTCTATTGATTGTGGTGTGCACAGTTCCTCAGGTGCCCAAACCGCCATCGGATCTGGAAACGGTAGGACGTTGACGACTTCGAGGCTGTCTCTACAAACTCGGGCGTTGGTGCGTTCTCCGGTGACCCGAAGGAGTTCCTGTGGGTCGGAGATGGGCATTCGCCAGATTTTGGCGGTATTGTCAGAGGATGCTGTGATGAGATATTTGCCATCGGAACTGACACTAGCACCAGTTACAGAATCCTCATGACCCTCTAGGATATGAATCAATCTACCACTCGACACTTCCCAAATTTTCAATGTTTTATCATCAGAACCCGTCACTACATAACTACCATCTGAACTGAAACTTACGGTATTCACATCATCCTCATGACCCTCTAAAGTATGAAGCAGTGTACCACTCGACAACCCCCAAATTTTTGCAGTTTCATGAGACCACGTCACCAAATAACTACTACCTGGATTAAATTTTGCTTTGAGGCGTGCATGTTCATGTAGAAACTCTAAGTCTAAGGTACGCAGAAGCCCACTCGCCACTTCCAAGATGGTCGTGCGCCAATCTGCATTCATCATTACATAACGACTATCTGGACTGAATCTTACCCGTATTCCAAATCGGGCCTGGCCCTGGAATAGATGCAACAACTCACCACTCGACAACTCCCAAACTCGAGCAGCATCATAAGACCACGTCAACACATAACTACCATCTGGACTGAAACGGACCCTCCTGAAACCACCCTCCCTTTGGTCCTCTAAGGTATGAAGCAATCTACCACTCGCTACTTCCCAAATCTTTGCTGTGTTGTCATCAGAACCCGTCACTACATACCTTCCATCTGGACTGAAATGGAGCGTCTCCTCTAAAAATCCATCCGCATCAGCAGGAGCCTCCAAGGTATGAAGTAATCTACCACTCGACAACTCCCAAATCTTCGTTGTTTTATCATCAGAACCCGTCACTACATACTTGCCATCTGAACTAAATATTCTGAAATGTACCTTTCCCTGATGCCCAAACGTTTTCGACCCAATACCAGTCAATTCACCACCTTGCAATGAACGCAAGGACACATCATGAGTATTCTCCAAAGCAAACTGGACATGCGCACGTCGATACGCCAAATCTTCATTCAAGTCATTAGCCTTTTCAGCCTCTTTGGCTTTTACACTCAACGTCTGCAACAATGCCTTTTCCGACTGACGCTCTGCCTCTCGTCGACTGTCTTCAGCAACAACGCGAGCCTCTTCTGCTTGCCGATACTGCACGTACATCACACCGGAAATCACCGTGGAAATCAATACGATCAAGGCTACTAACCACTGTCGTCGACGACGTTGCTGGGCATCCCACGTTATCGACTCATTGGTAAATGCCTGTTCAACTTTGGTCAATGCCACATCGGCGGACTGTAGACGCTTTATGTCCACCAAGTATTCACCACTCCACAACAGAGATTTTGAGCGCCCTCTGCGTTCCCATTCTTCAACGGCGTGTTTCAATGCACCTAGGATCCTCCCACTTTCGGCGTATTGCTCTCTCCACCCTCTCAGTCTGTCCCATTGGTGTATCAATGATTCGTGTGAGATTTCCACCAACGATGTCCCATCCAAATCTTCGCGACTGTGCAAGAGTCTGGCATCGATCAGTTTATCAATCAGTCCTGTTGCTCCTGCAATTTCTTCCAGTTCCACTCGGCGAGACACTTCTCGTGTACCTTCGGCGGTGACCATGCGTAGAAAGAGTTTCTGACAGACCCGTTGTTGCACAGCCGGCAACGATTCAAACACCCCGTCTGCGTGCTTCGACAACGCTCCAATGACCCCACCCAAAGCCTCCAAAGAGCGTTCCGTGAGCATCTTTCGTGCAGAGTCTCGGCGCTCCCACAATTTCAGTCCACAGAATTGCAGTAAGGGCAATGCAGACGATGCACTCCCAGCATCCTCGATCATCCTTTGCACCATTTGGGGACTTTCAAAACTGTAACCAAAATGATCGACGGGCTGGGTCAACACATCCCAAAAGTCCGATTTTTGAGGGAGTGACACCACCATCACGTGAAGGGAAAAATGGGTTTCCCATCCCTGCACAATCGCCAACGGCCCAAAGAAGTCTTCTCGGCAGGAACACAGAATCCGTATTGTCGGACACTGCTCTGTCAGTTTCATCACCTGCATCACAAACTGCACTCGTTCATCGAGGTTCTTGCACACGGTCAACAGTTCCTCAGCCTGATCGATGATCAACAAACACTGCTGGCTGGAGTAGGCAGACAGATTCGACCAATCGATCTCTTCAACAGACCACAAACGCCTCAGACCATCTTCCAATTGCTGTACGGGGTTGTACCCTGGACGAATGGTCACAGTGGCATACTCAGTCAGCAATGGTACCGCACCCGCTTGAAGTAAAGAACTCTTCCCGACACCACTTGGACCAGTGAGTACGACAAAGGGATGTTGTCGGACTCGATTGGCCAAGTCCTGAGACTCTCGGATACGCCCATAGAACAATGGGGCTTGCTTTTGCTCAAAACTTCGTAGACCCAAAAATGGAGCCTCCAATCCTTCGATGATGGGATTGGCAAAGGATTCCTTATCTGGATAAAAGGCACTCTCTAAGACCTTCCACGCATCTTCACTGGTAATCTCCAACATGTTGGGTACCGAAAGATGACGCGTCCCGTGCTTCGATCGACCGTCAAAGACAAAGAATTCTTCAATGCTCTCTGGTGTGGGACGTTGAAACAGCGCCATCGGATAAATGTGTACGATCGGACGATTCTCTTCATCCAATACCACAATGTGACTGGGCTTGGCACGTACGCCCGTTGCCAAATCGAGTCGACGCCAACGTCCACGATTCTGGGTCACTCCTCGCAAAGACCAAGCCCGCTGCCTTTCTTCGTCATCGATGGGTTGCACCAGTGGAACGACCAAATGAATCTGCTTCCAGAGGGGCATCAAATATTCCAACATCTCTTCAAGTTGCGGACGACGCTTGCGTAAAATGTCTTCTAAACTGTCATCATCCCCCGAAGCCCCGTGCGCGACCGTCTCGCTCTTGCGCATCTTCAGCAATTCGTCCACCAGACGATTCATCTTCTTATTGCCAAAGAAGAAGTCCACCACCTCCGGAATGGGATGCTCGGAAGCCCGACCTTTCCAAAAGCGCACCGACTCTCTGGTCAGTGATATCCATTGACCGTCTGTCAGTCCTTTCCGTCCCTTTCTCAATCGGTTGAGCAAATCTGAAAGTACATCATTTTCGGCGATCGATTGTTCATCGGCAAATTGAATCTGGGTCGACAACGTTAACACGCTCAATGTTCGAATAATGGCCCGAAAGCACTCCACAATCCTATCGCGCTCTTCATGAAGGTTCTGCGCAGAGTCAATCATCAAAATGGTATCGGCTATCGGTAAGGGACAGCACATCAACGCTTCATCAACCAAGTCACTCTTTAATGGCATTCCAACATCCTCTAAGCATCACTCTGCTACGGTTACTCTAGCAAAATCGAGGACTCCCTGAAACGCAGTGGGAATCTCTGAATCGAATCGCATCGATTCACCATTCGGATGCTGAAATCCTAGCGTTTTGGCGTGCAGGAGTTGTCCCTTCAGTCCTTTGACAATCGGTTTCCACGCGGACGTTGGATCTCCTTTGCGTCCATAGAACGGATCTCCTAAGAGAGGATGACCGATTGAGTCCATGTGCACGCGTATTTGATGGGT
>CALDQI010000206.1:0-3819 GCA_937911635.1 uncultured Pseudomonadota bacterium
CCCGTTTCAAAGTTGAGAGTGGATGATGGATTCACAGGGGGACACAGGGGCTGAGAGCGAGGTATACTTTTGTATCCGAGTGAGCAGTACCAAAGTCAACCGAAGAATACAGCACCGCAAATCAACTTTTAGTCGACTTTTAGAATATCTCCATCCACCCTACTGTCGCCGTCCCCAAAAATGGGTTGCTGGTATTGCTGAGTGTACCAACCGCACCGGAAGTTCCGTCTGTGGTCACACCAGAGGACCCGTAAAGAATCGTACCAGCATCGGTGATCGTGATGCCAGAGATGTAGGCACCAGTCGTGGAAATCGATGGGTTGTCACTGGCGTCAACAGTACCATCACCATTGGTGTCCAAGCCCGCGTTACAATCATCGAATGCCAATCCGTATAGACGACCAGTTCCAGAGTTGCATCTATTGGCTGCAGGAGTCCACGTGCTGAAGTAGACCACGCCAGCATAGGCAGTTGGATCGGAGGTTAACCCTTCACCAATTCTCAGAGAATACACACCGTTCGCACCACAATCGGTGATGGGAGTCGCAGTAAAAGATGTACAGCTCGATGGGGAAGAATCTTTAACCGCGAAGAAGTACCCTTTATTGGAGCTGGTTCTCTTGTACGGAGTTCCCGTTCCCCAATAGATGCCCAACGAACCGTCGGAGTGCCAAGAGGTCGTCGCAGAATAATACACTTCAGGTCTAGCCGTCAAGCCACCATCATCCACTGGATCGTAGAACTCTACCCATGTAAAGTCACCGGGGTCGGTTGGATCCAAACAGGCTTTGTACATCCAAGAAGAGCCTGGGTCGGTGATCGAGCTGATACCGGATCCCCCTTCAGAAATGGGTCGATATGCAGTTGAGACTGGAAAGTAGAGTGTATCTACATCACCATCAGAGTCTACATCAATGGCAGCGATGGCGGCGGATATATACCCATACTCATAGTTGGAATCAGAATCTAGATTCAACGTCGTTCCGTACAGAGACGTTTCTGGGTGACCGTTGTCCCCGCGAGGAGATCCGTTTCCTTGTGAGTCTTGGTACTGCTTGGTGGTTGTACTGTAATAGTCGTCACCAATGGACCACATGTATACATTGGCCTCGGTTGCAGCGTAGTACGACGCGCTAATACCATATGGAACGGAACGACCCGAACCCCAAAAGACAACATAATTGTCAACTGGATCGGAACTGTCCGAAGAATCGTAAATGTTCGCGATAACGGGACGAGAGGTCGTGTATCCAATCGCAGTCGCATCGGCTTCGTCAACCTGCTCCCAAAGGAAAGTCGGTGCCGTTGGATTTGTGATATCAAGAGCCATCGTAACCGGACCACCCTTCCCTTGAGATACGACAACCACACGTCTCCACTCACAAGATGCAGGTACAGAGGTACAGCTCTTCGAGCCATCACCATCGATGTCGACCCATACGTCTTCAATTACGGGTGTCCCGTCAAACAAAAAGGTTCTACCGTACAACATCTGATCGACCAAACGGCCCGCCCATGTTGCATCATGAGAACGATACAGGAGGTATCCAGGAATCCATGCCCACAGCTCCTCACCAATCACCGTACCGGGAGAGGTGTCTTCTTCAAGAGCGAAGGCGTGAAGCATACCGTCATTGGCCGGCGACAGAACCACATTTGGGTACCCGTTGGCATCCAATTCGTCTAAAAATCGTCGATACGTCGGGTCTAAGGTATACATATCGTCGTCGGTCATTGCGACAGCCGGGATGGCATTCGGTGCGTCACCGAGCTTCCAAGTTCCACGAGCCACATCCAAATACGGATAATTTGCTGTCGGAAGACCACGAGCAAAGTCAATCAGTGTCTGTAAATCTGTCGAGTTAACCGAACCATCTTCATTCAAATCATAGGTTGTGTCCGATGTATCCAGAATCAAATCTAGAGCGGTGGAGTCACCACCAACAAAAGTGGCAAAGCCCTTATCGAAGCCCTGTCGGCGATCGGTATTGCTCTCTGTCGAGAGAAGCGATGCCCCACCCTCAAAGAAGGTGTAAATATCACGTTTACCAAAACCATCACGGTCCTCTTCGTTGTATTCACTAGCGGTAACCGGACGGGATACCAACAGTGTACCCCCATCCCATAGAGCCCCACCAAACTCGGTCGGTCCGTTGTACAATACCTGCCCATAAGTCGAACTCGTTGGGTCATTGTCAATCTCATACCCACGAACGTGACCTTCTGCGAGTGGATTGGACGGATCCATTTCATAATAGGTGTAAATCAAATAGTTTCCATCGGCAGACACGATCGGGCTAGAACGAGAATAGGTTCCACTCAGAGCCGATGAAATGATCCCCATCGTCGCTGTCAGCATCGCTGAGTACGTTCCGTCTGTTGATGTGTAAATACCTGATCCACCTTGTAAATCGGATGCATTGTAATACAAAGCATCGGCAATCGAATCCGAAGCTGTCGAGATCCCAATTGTGTGAACCAACACGTTTTGTGTACCAGTCAAACCCGAACGTGCGTCAAATGTGTAAGCATACAGGGCCGCTTGATCGTAATAACACTGCTGATCAGACGATGAATATGTCGTTGTCAAAGCCGAAGATGTACAGTTAATATCGGTGTTGGTCGGGAACGGAATCCCCATATCGTACCGTGCGATCAACCCTGGTGCACCATCATTGCTCGGTCTACTTCTGGTGAGCACAACAATATGAGTGTCCTGACAAGAATATTGGATCGCTGCCTCGTTCCAATCTTTGGTGAAGCCGTCTCCATCATCGTCTGTATCATCAGCCGTCGCACCATTGCGAAGATACAACTCATATGCATTGGTGATGGCTTCAGCGAGATCATTTGTTGTAGTAGAGTGCGTCGATAGGCCAGTAATCCCAGATGCAAACTCAGTATACGGGGATCCTAGAGGTACAATTTTTTGATTGTCCCACTGTGTTGCTTGCGTCGATGCAGAGTTGTCAGACGTCGTAACCAAGCCATAATTGGCCCAATCATAGTGCTGAACCATCGCATTGACCACAGAGATTGCCGTATCGAAACAAGATGTCGATGACGTCGACTCACATGGAGTAGCCATGGCACTTGAACGCTCCACAACAAACAGCACATTCGGAGGAACAGCCTCTGTCGTAGACAAGAATTCTTCACCACCAGAACTAGACCTCGCCTCAGCAGTAGAGAATAACGATACCAAAGCAACTACATTCAACATCATTCTCTCCTCATCTCACCTTGCATCCACCACGCATCACCATGCGAACCATTGTCGATATGGTCGCCTTCGATGCGTTGGTATTCGTATAGCTGGTGTCTGTCATCGTCGCGATAGACTCCATTTCCCAATAGTCTGAACGAAATCCATTTCTGCCTTGTTCCGTCGAATATCCCGGCGGTGGATTGCCACAGCGCAAATAAACCGCATCCACAATGTACACACCCAGATTGTGTACCCCACTCGCTGAGTGATAGGCAACACCGCCAAAGTCTGTTTCACCGACAGACTTCGTAATGTACACTGCAGTATCTTCGGTACCGTACTGATTGAAACCTTCAGATGAAGGCAATACCTTCTCCCGCATCAAATCTCGCGCATGCTCTGTCCCAGCATGAGAAGTGTGTACCACAACTGCATGTTGCCGATTTCGATAAGCAATCCGCTGATCTATCCCAGCAATATTCATCGTAGAAGTCCCTAGAACTGCGAGCAATGCCAATAATATCATGGCAACCAACATGATGTAACCACGTCGATTGGAACGATTTGCGAGATGGATGTTTGAGAAGTTCATGGACATACTGTAGTGTGAC
>CALDQI010000207.1:0-5485 GCA_937911635.1 uncultured Pseudomonadota bacterium
GCAATTTTATCAGTATCTATATTTTTTTTTTTAAGTTCTTCAGTTTCTCTAATTGAAACACCATCTACCCAATCTAGTGTCATTACATTTTCACTTGTAAAATTCCAATAAATTTGTGGTACTTTGAATCCAACATCATTTTTGGTATTTTCCGCATATTCGTTTGCAGCGGCAGCTTCAAATCTGAGATCCATTTCAAGGTTTGTAATTTCTTTTAATAAAAAGACTACTTCAACTAACTTAAGTCTTTTGGTTTTTTTAACGAAAGACTCGATTAAAAAAGCAAAAAACATCATAGCCTCTATTTCTTCATTAAATATTTTTTTAATGTTTGGTCTCAAAATTTTAATTGCCACATCTTTAATTGTTCCATCGTCATTTATTTGTGCTTTATGCACTTGAGCAATAGAAGCAGCAGCCACAGGATCACTCAAATCAATTATAGAATTATACGTTTCATTACCTAAATCATTTTTTATTATTTCTTTTGCTTCAATTAATGAAAATGGTGGCAATTTATCCTGAAGATTTTCGAGTTTTTTTGATAGCTCTTCTCCAATAATATCAGGTCTCGTGGCTAAAAATTGACCAAGCTTAATAAAGGTTGTTCCCATCGATTCAAGAGAGCTTGATAAGCGTTCGCCTTCATCTTTATTTATTTCAATTTGTTTTTTTTTAGAAAAAGAGAATGATAAAATACTAAATAAAACTTTAACGAATAATGGTGGCTCTTGAAATTTAGAAATTATGTTAGGTAAGTCTGATTTAGCAATTTTTCTTCCAAGTTTAAATAAAATAAATATTTTTTTTACCATCATATTTTCCAACCACTATGTATAGAGACTATTCCACCTGATAAATTTCTATATTTGCATTTCTTAAAACCGTTATTAGACATTAAATCAAGTAATTCGTCTTGGTTTAAAAAATTTTCTATACTTTCAACAAGGTATTCATAGGGCTTTTTATCACCAATAACTAGTTTACCAATTGACGGAATAAGCTTGGAGTATTTTTTATAAATAAAATTTAAACCAGAGTTTTGTATTTTTGAAAACTCAAGACAGAAGTAGCGGCCACCTGGTTTTAATACTCGATAAGCTTCAGTTAATGTTTTGTTTAAATCTTTGGTATTTCTAAGGCCAAAACTAATTGTATAAAAATCAAATAAATTCTCATTTAGAGGAAGCTTTTCTGCAGAAGCAATTATCCAATTTAATCTTTTAAACATACTTAATTTTTCTTTACCTTTTTTGATCATACCTTTGTTGGGGTCAACACAGGTTATTTGTGAATCATTGTAGATATTGCTGGGATTGGATAGCAACACCGACGTCACAACCGGAGCGGTATTTTGAATGGTGACAGTATGCATACCGGCTGTACCGACCGTCGTCCCATCTGTAGGTGTGACAACAACAGTCCACTCATCACCTTTGGAGGTTGCAGCACTGGAAAGTGTACTGGTGGTATGTGTCCCTTGCGAAACCCCACCAAGCCTCCACTCATAGCTGTATGATACTGACCCACCCTCAGGATCAATCGAAGGGGTTTGTATGATCACCGTCAACCCATCGTCTGTGGATGGTAAAATGGGGTCAATCGATACAACTGGCGGTGTCGGAACACCATTCACAGTAAAACTGACCTGATCAGAATCGGTCAAACCATCCCCATCCGTTGCTGTAACGACCAAATTGTATGTACCATAAGAGAGCGACCCATCCACAAACGTTGCCTCTCCAGAGCTGGTCGCTGAATCTGTGGCAAACGATGTCCCGTTCAACTTCCAGTCTAAGGCGATGTTGTTTGGCTGCTCTTGTGCATCCGTTACCGTGGCGGCAAACGTAATCGCTGCGCCTTCATCGACAACAGTCCCATCCAAAGGTTCATCAATCACTACTGTCGGGGGAGTCCCAACCGTATATACGATCGAAGATGTACAAGACACCCCCATCTCATCCTCAACTGTTAACGCTATCAAATGAGTGTTTACAGACAGATCTGAAAAGGGGAAGATGATGGTACCATCAGAGTTGACGGGGGTATTGCCGATCGGACCATCTTTATCAGAAGACCAGCCGGCTATCAGCTGATCTTCAGCAATATCCACATCCTCTCCAACCCCCTCAAACACAATCAGTTCATTTTGCGGTCCTGCTGCACCGGATATGGGACTTGTGATTCCACAAGTTGGAGCAGAGTTGGGGGCGCCAACTTCAAGGATAACGGCATCTGTGTGCATCTTACCGGTAGTGTCTTCCACATGAAGTTCAATGGCGTGTGTACCTTCGGATAAATTCCCGTAGCCCAGAATCTGTCCTGTGCCCGATGGAATAGAATCGACATCCGAGAGTATTCCGTCCAAATTGGACTCCCAATAGGCTGTCAACAACTCAGATGCGTCTTCAGCATCGGACACAAACCCCTCAAAAGTCAATAATTGGTCTGCGTAATAAGTATCGCCCTCTATGGGACGAACAATCTCTGCAACAGGGGCACTGGTTGGGGTTACTGTAATGAGAATGGAGTCTTCACCCCGCGCGTTTTCCAAATCCCAAACGGCGAGTGTAATCTCCTGCTCGCCTTCATCCAAGGTCAACTCACATACCGTTTCCCCAAACTCATTCGGGGAGACATTATCACAATAGACATCTCCATTGAGGTACCACTTTGTGTTCAGTTGAGTTGCTGTGTGATTGGAATCGGTCACTGAACCAACAAAACGGGTTGTAAATCCTTCCAATACGGAATCCCCGTCACTGTGTGAGACGATGCTAGCTTTGGGCGTTGGGTTCTGAACCGTGATGCTTTTATCGGTTTCACATCCTACCAAATACACAACGGCTATAAGGCTTGTCATCCGCATAATTCCCTCCTACATCACGATTCAGCAATCGTGCCTAGATGTTCATATTCTGTATGTAACATCTCTTTCACATATTGTTGATACCAACAGAGAGTGTGTATGCTACCCATTTAGGCTTTGAATATTGGACTTGGAATACACCCGTTTATTCAGAGAACAGATTTACCCAAGCGTCACCATTGCGAAGAACGTTTTGAATGGTGACCGCATTGTCTGCTATCAACCTTTTCTTGTCATGACCGTTGACAATCTTTCTCGCGTTTTGAAAGTTTCCATGTGTGGCCTTTTGGTTTTCAGGGATGTAGTCATCCAACCCGCCATTCTGTGCGTAGTGTCCGCCATCCATACCAAATACAAGAATCCGAGCTGCCAGTTCCTTATTGTCACTGACGTGGTTGTAGTTTTTGACCAAGTCGATCGGTTTGGTACCATTTTGCCCATTTCCGTAGGTTACCCCTTCGTAAGTATACTGATACCCTGAATTGATAAGCAATTTGGACATTCGAGCATAATTATCCTTCCATGTCAATTGCACAAATCCGCGGCCCATATACTTTGCCCCGTCTCCAGACTGGGTATGACCATATGAACGGGCTTCAGAGGCCCTTCTACCGTTTGGACCATATTCTCGTTCTCCGTGCCGTTCAGCACTTTTTCTCGACAACCATCCCGATTCCGTCATCCATTCACCCATTTTACTTTCAAGCCAGGCAGTTGACAAAATGTATGCCACTTGGTCTGGACTGCGCATACCCATTTGAAGACATTCGTTCATGATGAGTACAAGACTGTTAAAGTCCCCATAAGCAGCAATCGAAAAGTTCCCGCCCTCTCCCGGAAGTTTCAATTTCAAGCCACCAATCTGGGTCGCGAGTGTCTGTAACGATGTCGGCATGCCTGCCTGAGCAGCACTGGCAACCAGCAGTGCTCTATCGACTGGAACATCCCCATTTTGAAATCCTCCGCCCAAACTTGCCACCAATGATTGCTGACTGTTGAGTGTAGAAAGTGATAGGTTAAAACCATCCACTAAGGACTTAAACTGGGGTAACAATCCTGATACGTCAGGTTTATCTTTGGCGGAGGGAGCCTGTGGAAGTTGGCTCATGTTAAAATCCTCTCCCGCTTTGAAGGCTCTATTCACCATGTTTACAGTATGCAACACCCCATTGACACGCTCTGTTTGTGTCGATGGACCAGCGCTAGAGACCATTCTTACCTGAAGATCCATCCAATCTTGAACGTCATTGATTGTATGCATCAATTCCTTAGTGGTACTGTTACCATGTAAGTTCCGACCCCGATTTTGCATTGTCGGACTAGAACTGAGACTGTCTTTTTCTGTCATTTGACTGGACTGATATTCGTAAAATGCCATGATGACCCTCGGGTTCGTATTTGTTTAAGAGTACCATACCAAACATGGTCTTGCAGTATCCTGCATACAATTTCAAAAACCATCGTGAATTTGCATACTATACGACCAAGACAGATACAAACAACGACTATCAACAACCACTCTCAGGTCTTCAACTCACCTTTTCCAATACAGCCCCCCATCGTTCAGTGGAGGAGACAATACTGGCCCGACATTCATCGGATACACATAGCTTTTCAAGTTCTGCTTCTGTCACGGGATGATCGGCACCTCTAGTGCGAATTTGAACCAATGAGTGAGCCAAAAATAGAAGCCAAATTCCCTGTTGAAGCTCCTTCTCTGAGCCCATTTGATGAATGTACCATCCGTAATCGTGATTCGGGTGTGGTTCAACCACATTGAGACGAATCAAATTCTGTCCAACCTCGTAGGGTAACGGAATATCGATTCGACCGTAACTGTGGATGTGTGCCAGTTCTCGATCACCCATAAAGAATCCGACAGCATCACTGCGAACCTTTTGCAAGTTGATGTCACCAAACTTCAAGACATCAACAAGCATCGTATCGAATAGCGCAGCAAGCTTCTCATCCTTCAACAGTTGTCTCGAAGTTTGTTCACACAGTGGGGATGCTGAATCGGGTCTCAATTCAGCGTCTGGATTGATCAATTCGCCGAGCCAACGAATCCCCAACAATGAAGAGATGAAGGCTGCCACGACCAAACCTAAGAATACCCCCTGTAAGCCAAGGAACTGAGAACCCAACCAAGCAGTTGGAACGGCGATGAAAAGGGATTGAAGCAAAGACAACAGTGTAGAACGGAATGCATGGTCGACCGCGTTGAATGCAGATGTAGCAACTCGAACAGTTGAAGACGCTGCGTATCCGATGGGTACAACCATCAAATAGGTCGACAGTGCATCGGCAACTTTTGGGTCATCGGTAAAGAGACTCGCGATAAAGTCGGCACCCAAAATCAACACCCCCAACGCCGCAATACCGTATACGATAACGAAGTTAAGAGAAACTTTGATGCCTTCAGAGACCCGTTTTTTCAATTGTGCCCCAAAATTTTGACCAATAAAAGGACTCAAAGCCCCTGTTAATGCACCGGGAATAATGAGCAACAGCGCATCAATTCTAGCTCCAATACCGTAGGCGGCAATCGCTTCTGCACCATAAACGGCTACCATTGATGTCAGTAATGCCGTAGCAAGTGGTCCCATGATATTACTG
>CALDQI010000208.1:0-10789 GCA_937911635.1 uncultured Pseudomonadota bacterium
TCTTGACCAGAAGTGGGTACAGCCCAAAGGCGAGCAATCCCAATCCGAACAGTACGGTGAGAACATAGTGTCCCAGAACAGATATGACATCCCATCCGAGTTTGGCGCCAGTAGAAAGCAGCAGACAAAATACCGCAAGCGGGGCCATTTTCATTAAGCCTTGAATGATGTGAATGATCACTTGTGTGAGTCCATCGAAAACACCAACAAGCAGAGTGCGTTCTTTGTCCGGTAAGGTTGCAACGCCCATACCCAATGCCACCGAGAAAAAAAGTACCTGAAGCATATTCCCATTGGCTAGCGCAGAGAAGGGGTTTGTCGGGATAATATTGAGTAGCGTTGTCCATACATCAGGGGCGACAGCTTGCGTCATCTTAACCCCGATAGCCTCGGCGTGATTCGATTGGAGAGCCTCTTGTGTAGCCGTAGTGAGACCAACACCCGGTTCGAACAGATTGCTCAGTCCAAGCCCAATGCTAATGGCGATGGCAGTACTGATTAAATAAAATCCGATTGTTTTGCTAGCGATCCGTCCTAGCTTTTGGAGATCGGAGAGGGCTCCGATGCCGCCGACCAAAGAAAATAAGACAATGGGTACAGCTACAAATCTGAGAGAACGTAAAAATAGAGCGCCAATAAACTCGACTGCTTGCATCCAAAGAGATTCTTTGGGATTCCAAACGATCCATTCACTGCACATCAGTCCCAAACATAGTCCGAGTACACTGGCCAATACAATTTGCCAGTGGAGCTCTTGGAGCTTCTTGATCACAGTAGATTCAGTACCAAATCGGTCAAGCCTTCAATCTTTTGAACGTCTGCACCTGAGATTTTTGGCTTGTCGGCAATATTTTTTAGATCGGTCAATGTTGTCAACAGTTTTGCAATGACTTGATCTGGTGCTCGGTCTTTACCATCGCGATCAATATAGGAGATGAAGTACTCAACGATTTCCTTTTGGCGGAAGAACTCGTCCGCTGCATTGTATTTATTCTCTTTGTGCATCACTTTGGCAACCAAATTCGCACCTTCAAGCCAAGTACCAGCCTGAATTAAGGGTACTACCCACTCTCCAGCCTCATACTCGAGTTCTGAAACCATTACTTGAGAGAGTTCATCAAACTCTTCTAGAAGCGTTTCTTTATTGATCGAGTTGTCTTGGACACGCATCTCAAAATCTTCTAAAACAGCGTAGATATCATCTCCTGCGCCGAGTTTTTTGAGTCCGGCTTTCATCTTACCAAGGCGTTTGAGGATGGATGCTTGCTCCGATGTTTTTAGTGTCAACACCAAATCAGCCATTACAATACCAGTACGAATCGCTACTTGATCGTTATCATCAACGATGACTTTGAGATCCTTTGATGTGGAGATCAACGAGCCGAGGTTTTGTTGAAGGCCAGCAGACTTGAGTTTGGCTTCCATCTCAATAGGGGATGGGACCAATTCGGCTTTATTGACAGCATCGGCAAGTGCGTTGAGATCCAATTTGTCTTTTGCACCGGTTTTCTTAGCCTCCTTCTCAGCCTCGGAGTTTTCTTCTAAGGGGATTTCGTCTGCAGGTGTGGTATCGCCTGAACATCCAATCTGTACAGCGAAAAATCCAAGGGCTCCCAAGCGAATAAGCAATGATGTCATAATGTGATCCTTCATAAATGATGAAAATGACTGTGTGACCAAAGGTGCCGCACACCCAATAATAGACTCCTAATGAGTTTAATCGTTCGAATGAGCGCATGTCAAACAGGTTTCACAGAGATGGTAAGACTTGGTCCGTTGATCTTGGACCGATCGCACCATTTCTGTGAAATATGTTACACTAATCGAATAGAATTGACATGGATACCCGAGCGAAGACAGTGCAACAAGCAAACCAATCATCTCAGAAGCAAGTCCTGCTAGTGGGCTCTTCTCACGATTGCCAGATCGTTATTCGCGATGCCAGCATCAGTCCCCATCATTTGACCATTACGCGCATTAACAAAGAGCAATATCAAATTGATGACATTGGATCCAAAGATGGGACATACGTGAAAGGACAAAAAATTGTTTCTCAAGTGGTGAATCGACAAGATATCATTCAAATTGGATCTAGACCGGTTGAAATCCGATGGCTAGCGTCTCATTTTAGTCTTGAAGTACCACAGCAGCAGTTGGCAGCCTTTGCGGGGACATACTTGGTAGTGGGTTCAAGTCCCGATGTGGATATCGTTCTTCCCTATCCAGATATATCTCCTTTTCATGCTGAACTAATGGTTGAGCAAAGTGGAAACGTTTTAATTGCGGATAAGGGTTCTGCCAAAGGGACATTTCTGAATGGCATACAGGTCCATTCTCGGATGCAGTTAACAATTTCGGACAGTCTCTATTTGGGATCGTTTCGTGTTCAGAAGCACATGCTTGAAGATTGGTTAGAGAAGTTGGTGCAGGTTGGAGAACTCTATGATGATTCCGATCTGACAGAAACCGATGTCGTCATGGAAACCACACAGACATTAGACTCTGCCACGGCAGCATCGATGCAGGGTGGGTCTGATCACATGGCGAAGATTCGGATTCCGGAGCAGGGTACCCTGATCATTGGGCGAGACCCCAATGCAGATGTGTTTATCAATCACGCATCGTTGTCATGGCACCATGCCAAATTGGTGATTCGTGAAAAGAACTGGCTTTTGACCGATACAAACTCGACCAATGGTACGTATGTGGATGGCCAGAAGATTACCAAAGTTGAGGTAACGGCATCCAGTTGGATTCGAGTGGGAGCTGTGTTTGTAGTCTTGAATGACAATGCCATACGTACAGAGTCTTTAGACGCAAGTTCGATGCGATTGGATGTCGTTCATTTAGGGAAAAAATTGCCGAGCGGGAAGACTTTGCTAGACGATATTTCCTTCTCGGTTTATCCCGGTGAGGTGGTGGCTCTAATGGGGCCTTCAGGAGCGGGTAAAACAGCACTGCTAGAATGCTTGACAGGAAAGCGGCAGCCCACCAAAGGCAAGGTGTATCTGAATGGTGATTCGCTGCACAAACATTGGAACACCTTTAGACACAGCATCGGGTATGTACCGCAAGAAGATGTCATGCATCGAGATCTGACCGTCTACGAGACACTGTATTTTGCCGCTAAGATGCGTCTCCCAAGAGATCTACCTGAGCAGACAATCGTTGATACGGTAGAGCATGTCATGACGCGGATGGGGTTGGCCAACATTCGAGACTCCGTCATTGGCGATGAGCAGGTTCGCGGTATTTCTGGTGGGCAGCGCAAGCGTGTCAACATTGCCTTAGAACTCATAACCGAGCCCTCATTGCTGTTTTTGGATGAGCCGACATCGGGTTTGGATGGTACGTCGACACTCGAGATCTTACAGATTTTACGTTCGTTGGCCAATGCCGGTGCTGGGAAAACGATCATTCTGACCATTCACCAACCTCGTATCGAAGCGTATAAACTGGTAGACAACCTCATATTTTTGGTCAATGGTGGACGATTGGTCTACTACGGGCCAGCCTATCCGGATGCTCCGGAATACTTCTCTGGCTTTGCACCTGAGAAACCCTATCAACATCCAGCCAATCCTGCAGATTATGTGATCGACTTACTTGATTCTTCTATTCAGTCGGATGGATCCTTTAAAGTAGACTGGGTCAATGAGTTTGGTCAGTCCAGCCACTTCAGACGATTTGTTCGAGATCGCTTGTCGACTCGAAAAGAGATTCAGACCTTTGACGACGAGTTGGAAGCCGGTGAGCAGCGATACTGGTTTAGTCAATATAGGACCTTGGTTCGCCGATATTACAAGAGGCGTCTAAGAGATCGGGCGAGTTTGCTCATTCAGCTGTCTCAAACACCGATCATTGGTGGGATTCTAGGCTGGCTCTTCTTGAATGAAGGTTATGCGATGCAGACCAAAGAGAAGATTACGGCATTTAAACACGAAGGTCTTCTCAATATGATTCAGCTGGAGAATGGCGTCCATGCGTCTCTATTCTTAATGGGTGCAGCGGCTTTTTGGTTCGGATGTTCCAATGTGGCAAGAGAGATTGTGAGTGAACGGGCTATTTATCTCCGAGAGAGACGTTCAGGATTGCGTATAGGTGCCTATTTAGCCTCTATTTTCACGTATCAGTTTGCGCTTGCGGCGGTTCAGACTTTGCTCATTACCATTATCATGTGGTCGATGGTGAATCTGACGGCCAATTTCTTTGCCTTTTGGGGTGTGTTGCAGCTCATCGCAGGGTGTGGGATTTCCCTTGGTCTATTGGTGTCCGCCTCTTCCAAAACAGAAGTGACCGCCATTTCGATGATTCCAATTTTGCTGTTACCCCAGCTCATGCTTGGTGGATTCATAAAACTGTACGGATATCTCTTGAATGACGGTTTTCAAGGCGTGATTGCTGATGTTATGCCGATAAGATGGGCTTTTGAAGCGTTGTCTGTGTTAGAATATTCTGCTTTGCAAAAGCAAAATGATCATGTGCGAGATTTGGTGGACGTTATCGGATTTTCCAACTCTAGTTTGGGACCAGCCTGTGGGGCGTTGTTTGGATTTACCCTTCTGTTCTCTGTATTGACACTTGTTCGGCTTCAGTTTTGGGAAGGTACGTCCAGTTGATGGTTTATATTTGAGCATCGATACAACCTATAGATAATAGGTCCGAAGTCCATTCATGGCTGCGTTTAGTCAAATGTTCTAGAATGCACATTGATATATGTGCAAGGAGTATTTGATGTCTATTTCCAGTTTGTTGGATCAATTAAGACCTGTATTTGCAGACGATACTGACGATTGGATGAGTGCCCACCGAGCACTGCGCAATAAAAAGAGCGTGAAGTGGCATGCGAGTGCTGGACTGGATTGGACTCCGACTTTGGAACTTGCGTCTTGTAAGATTCGCGGGATGCATCAAGCTCCGAAGAGAATACGTCAGTGGTTGCCTGGCAACAGCTTGTTTGTATTTTCTGATTATAGTGAGCGCTGTATAACCATGATGAAAGTGTTGTATGAAGATCTGGATGATGTAGATCCAGATGACCTCGGATTTCAAGCCTTCTCACCGTGTGGACCAACGTTGGCCGAACTATTTGGTTTGCGTAAGATCTCCTCTATTGAGTGTGAGGAGATCATTCCTCTCAAGTTATTTTCTGATTGTGAAATCTTACGTGCCCGATATCCAAATGTTCATTCGTCAGTCGCGGGTTCTTCGGTACCAGATGATGAGTGGCACGCAGTATACTTGGATGTATGTTTGGAGTTCAGCGGGCAACAGATTCGTCAGCAGGTCTTGTACTTGCATCTGGAAAATTTGCTTTGTTTCGAACAAGTGTTCCAAGTTCATCAGATTCCAATCGATATTCTGTATGCAAAAAGAGTAGAGGGGAAGTCTGGATCATGGGAGTTTATTCATTCTGAAAAGTCTCAAATCATGCAGAGCATTGCCAAGTCACCTGTTGAATTGCGTCCCAAGATCTGGGCGGCAGATTGTCCAGAATTTACCAGAGACGGCGAGCAGATATTTGGATTTGCCAGCTGGTACCAGCCTCCATGGAGTACGGTCATCACGGAAGATTCAGATTGGTGTTGGATAAGTGGATAGCACGTGAATGGTTTGAACATAGATTTACGATACACTTGATTCAAGAACCGGGAGGAATCATGTGGTGTGTAGTCATGGGTGCTGTTGCACTTGCCAGCGAAGTAGAAGTGAGTGATGAGGATGCATCTGCCCCAAGCAATGTTCCACTAAACGTTACCCCCAAACAGAGTCTCAATAGGGCAATGTGGACACTCAACACGTGGGCAGTCACAAACATCGCTACGGGTATACCACTCAGTTTGACTCTAGAAGACCCACAACAGGCTGCATTTTACCAAATGAATGCTGGGTGGAATGCCATCAATCTCGGTCTGGCAACGATGTCGCTGGCGAAGAAGGATGCGCCGGTAGACCCAGAGAAGTGGTCTCGTATATTCTGGATCAACGCTGGACTTGATGTGGGTTATGTGGCAACGGGATTGTACATGGCACACCGAGGGCGTGAAACGGGCAACCCACAGATGGAAGGGTGGGGAAACTCGATGGCATTGCAAGGAGGATTCCTCGTGGGATTTGATGCTGTGATGGGCTGGCGAATGGGAATGTTTGCCGGATAGTAACCATTCAGGTAGTAAAACAGAATAGATGACTTAAATGAATCCAACGAGGCAATCGCCATGACAACATTCGAAGATTTTCAGGCACGATGGATGAGGATACAGTCAACACAGACAGATCAACTTAGTCTAGTTTCAGAAAAGTTGCCTCAATTACTCAGTGATTCAAGTTCAGACTTTTTTACTCAAGGGATCGAACTCCTGTTCAGTCTCATAGAAGGACTGTCATTTCTCTTTGATATGAGTGACAATCAAATTGTCCTCTCTACCAATTACTCTAGTGATCAAGACGCAATCCAGAGATTGGTAATATCTGAAGTGATTTTAGAAGAGTCTGAATGGTTCAATATATACACCACAGGTATATTTTATCAAATGATGTTGGATGTTCTCAATGAGGTAACTTATTTAACAACGGTACCACACTTAGTTTTGACAGTGTATCCGGATATTCGCCGGGCTATTTCTATCCCAGAAGATATCCAAGGTGACATAAATGCAGAACACCGATTCTTATTCGCAATCTTGATAAGGGATTTCAAAAGAGAATGGGAATATATTTGCGAAATAGTAGACACGGCTCTTGGGGATCAAACCCTCGTTTTCAATCCTGATAATGGAATGATAACTTTGCTTGGTGAGTTGCTTGGTGAGTTCTATCCGTCTTTAATAGAAGTTCCGATGTTGGCTGAACATCGAGAAATTTTTAGACAAGCTTGTATTGGAAACCTCAACGGATTGATCCGATTGTGCTTGACTCAAGGTAAATAGGGTTTCATGTATCCAGTGTGATGAGTTTCACTTGCTCAAATGATCGTGTCTAATATTAGTCATCTCATTTCGTACGATCAGTAAATCGATTTGAGTATTCTAAACAAGAAGCAACTCGATTTGCTGGCTTGGTAATCGGAGACACAAATGGGAAAGAAACGAAAGAACAAGACGAAGAAACGTCAAAAAAGTCTCGATAAGATTGCGACGCCTCCTGTAGAGGACTTACCTAAGCGTCCGAAAGAATACACGCGATCCAAATACAAGATGAACAACTATTGGAAGATGTTGAATGGTATGACAGTTGTCTCGATTTTGTGTGTACTCTTTCTGTACAACTCATTCGATAAGTATTTTAATGATTATGGGTATTATTCGGAGCTTCAGCCCTATGAACTGGGATTGGAAAATCAGCCGATATACCTGGTTGCAAACCCTCAGACGATAGACTTATCTAAAGAAGATCAAGCATTGTATGATCTCTTTGATCCACCTGTGTTGTACGCTGATATTAGTTTGAGTTACGAAGTGTCGGAAAAATTTGAGGGACAAAGTCGCGAAACCAAAACGTATACAGTAGTTAACGAGACGTTGGATCTTAGTGAGCAACTGTTTGTATTGTACAATGATCAACGGTTGATGTTTGATGAAACCGCTGGAGATTACTGGGATAAAGGAGACGGTTCAACAGAGTATTGGGGCTTAGAAGAGGTGGATTCTGAGTATGACTTGGACGTTTTCAAGACGCATTTTGGAGAGGACGCGAAGACTGCAACAAAGATGTCTATACAGGCTTTTCCCCAGCAAGAGACAACGATATACGGACAAGTGCAATCCAAATCAGGCGCTAAAAGATTGGTTTCTGCTCGAAAACAAGCACTGACTTTATCAACTATGCCACATGAAAAGTTGATCCAAAATTACAAAATCTGCATGGTATTTATTGGTCTTGCGATGCTGTCTTTTTTAGGGTCTAGATTTTACGTTTGGAGGGGGCGTTTATTGCACAAATATTTGTCGAACCGAGAACGATATTGGGTCTTTAACCCTGGCGATGGATCTGAGATGACTGGATTTTGGATCATAATTGGATTTTGTGTCCTCTTTGGCGTCGTGAAGAAATTGGAACTGTTCTCAGTGCCGATTCAAAATGTCGAGGTGAATGCGGCATTTTTGATGGTGCTCTGTGTATTGTTGAATCGTCTTAAAAGTTTGGAGTTCTTCTATGTGTCTGATAGACAGACCCAAGAATTGATTTTAGTACACAGTACATGGACTAAAAGTCTCATACTGCCCATAGCAAAATTGCAGGACCTTTCACTGAGTAGTCGAGTGTCAAGGAACCCGCAAGATAGCACGGATACAACATATTACATTGTAGGTGAATCAAAGACTTTGGGTACACCCGAAGTGAACCGTCTGTATTCAAATGGGAAATTTCACGGAGACATGTATGAAATGAATCGAGACGGTTGGGCGGACTTTACATACACCTTTGAACAGTGGAGGACACCGTAAACAGACCCAATCAATGGGCTTGATTTATCGTAAAACACCAGATGTGTGGAATTGAGCATCCATACACAACGCCCGAATGTGCTAAAAATAAGTACAAAAGATTGATGTAGGAGTGTTGTATGTATAGAGTTGTATCGTTGTTGTCTGGATGTCTATTGTCGACAGTGTTTGTCGCATGTGGTGAAACAAAATCGGAAGACACCGCAGAGGAAAATGATTCTGCTGTTCCATTTCATGATGTAGATGGGGATGGCTTCATGGTTGAAGATGGCGATTGTGACGACGCGAACCCCGATGTGTTTCCTTTCGACCGAACAGCAAATCATGGGACGACAGGATGCGGCTGGGTTGTATCATCTGGAATAGATTATGCCTGTGGATTGAGCAGTGCTGGTGAGATTTCTTGTTGGGGAGAGGACAATGGGGAAGACAATCTTAGGGCTCCGATTGGAACCTTTGTGGACATCTCGGTAGGAACAGCTCATGGATGTGCACGAGATACCAGCAACATGGTGACCTGTTGGGGCTGGGATACATACGGGCAAAGTTCTGCACCGGCTATTCCAATGAAAGCCATTTCAGCCGGCGCCTATCAAACTTGCGGCATTGATATGGACGATAAGGTTGTTTGTTGGGGAGGGTACAACGCTCGAGATTGGGATTGGGAAGGCATTACAGCCACCTCTATCAATACGGCAAGTTACCACAGCTGTGCCATTACAACAGATAGTGAGGTAGCGTGTGTCGTTCCAAGAGATGCCAGTGGTGCACCGGTGATAGACACTCCATTGTCCCCGCCAGAAGATCGATATGTATCGGTGGCGTCTATTGATACGTCTTCCAGTTGTGCGTTAAACGATCAAGGGGTCGTTCGATGTTGGGGCAGTACGGGAGATACTTATTCTCCGCCAACCGACGTTACGGCATTGGATATGGGTTCGATTGATCATTACTGTGCGTTGCTTTCCGATCAAACGGTGACTTGTTGGGGAAATGTGTGGGATGGAGTGGATGCTGGTCAAACACAAACACCAGAAGGTACCTTTCAATCGATTGATCTAGGACAATATCACAGTTGTGGTGTTCGAACAACGGGTGATATTCACTGCTGGGGTTCGATTACCGGAGATCCCAATCAATAATTTGAATACAGTTCAAAACAGGAATTCCAATGGCAGACAATCCACCTCGATTACTACAAGGTTATGGAGCCCATCCACCACGACCAAAGTGGACCGCACCCAATGGAGACCCGGCTCGTTTGGCGGTGCAATTTGTGATCAATTACGAAGAGGGCGGTGAGAATTGCCTCTTAAATGGGGACAAGCAATCGGAATGGTTGCTTTCAGAAATCGTAGGTGCGACTCCCTATGAAGGTGTGCGCCATATGAACATGGAGTCCCTGTATGAATATGGGTCTAGAGTAGGCTTTTGGCGATTGCATCGAATGTTCTCTGAGCGGAACATGCCCTGTACGGTGTTTGCAGTGGCACGAGCGTTGGAACTCAATCCCCAAGTGGCCACTGCGATGGTGGAAGCCGATTGGGAAATCGCGAGTCACGGATATCGATGGATTGACTATCAGTACATGTCCGAGGAAGAAGAGCGAGAGCACATTCGCAAAGCGGTAGAGATTCACACTCGGATTACAGGCTCACGGCCACTGGGAATTTATCAGGGGAAACCGAGTCCAAATACTCGCCGATTGGTCGTAGAAGAAGGCGGGTTTGTATACGATGCAGACAGCTACTCTGATGAACTGCCTTACTGGGTGCAAGTGGGCAAGAAGCCGCATTTGGTCGTACCGTATACCTTAGATGCCAACGACATGCGTTTTGCCTGCGCTCAAGGGTTTAACTCTGGAACGCAATTCTTTACCTATCTGAAAGACTCTTTTGACTTTTTGTATCAAGAGAATCAAGGGAGAGTGTTGTCTGTGGGTTTGCACTGCCGATTGGTGGCTCGTCCAGGCAGGGCATTGGCACTCGCCAAGTTCTTAGATTATGTCAAAGGCTTTTCAGATGTGTGGGTGTGCCGGCGGATAGACATTGCCAACTATTGGAGAGAGCATCACCCGTTTGAGTGATATTATCATGTTACAAGATAGACAGAACCTCTGAGAAGGGATGGGATAATCATGATTGTATCTGCTGTTTTGTCTGGTTTGCTATTTGGATGTGTGACGATGAAGTCCGCACAGTCTCCTTTGACATCAATGATCGGTGAATGGGAGGAGGAAGGCACTGTCATGGTTGATGGTGTATCTCAATCAGTGTACTCTCATTCTGTCTGTTCGTCGCTAACCAGTCCGAATGACATCCTGTGCAACGGTCAATCTGGTG
>CALDQI010000209.1:0-2282 GCA_937911635.1 uncultured Pseudomonadota bacterium
CGGGCAATACACGGCAAGAATGCTCTAGCCAATCGTTCATCCGCGTATCAAAACGGCCAGCAACCGAGATATTCATCATCAAACCAACGGGTACAAACAACAACGATGCTAGAAGAGGCCTTCTCTGCTTGGAGACCTGGGTCATCAAGCGCTTCGCACCGAATGCCACAAAAGGCATCCAGAGAACCATTTAAGACAGAAAGAATCGATTGCTGTGGGCTAGAAATGTCGAGTCGGTGGGCATTCCAAACAGAGACAACACTGCAATTGAAGACAAGAACCAAGAAATCAGCAGCAAGGTCTCAGTACGCTTCAGCTTGGGTAGGGCTAGGAATCCAAGGGCAAACATCCCCCAAGATTCCGTCATCAATGTCTTTATGTACATCCATGGCGTACCCCACCATGTACCTGCCTGTGTATGGTGGGTAATTTGAAATGTACCATAGTCCGACCGTAGAAAATATCGCGTCGCATCAGTGAAACTCGACACCTCTCCCCAAGACCAATCTGATTGGGCCTCCACAAAGAGCATCCCATACGAACCAAACCCTACAACGATCCCAGATGCCCAGACCCACCATCTATGGCGCAATCTCCACGCCAACCAAACCAATACCGGAGCCGCCAGCACAAATAAATGATGCGTGGCAATCCCTAGGCACAGTACCATCGAAAAAACCCAAGCGTGACGGTTGGTTGTCCGTTCAAAACTGAGAAGCCATACCACTCCTGCATATACCAAAGACAATGCAGGAAAAGCCTCCGGAATGGTTGAATACCGAAGCCACAGTGGTTGCATTGTCAGTAAAGCCACCACCCATAGACTCAACCATATAGACTTTGTCCATCGATGAAGTGCATCAAAGAGAAGCGTCACAGCCATCGAGTGAACAATCCCCATCGCTACAGCAGTATTCCACATCGGATTGTCGCTGATCCACTGAAATGCCCCACCCCATAAACTCAAAAGCGGATACCCCGGAGGATGGATGCGCGTTCCCAACACGGCGGACAACACAAACTCCGAAGAGTCTGAGGCTTGAATACCTGTTGTCGACAACATGAACACACCTACGGTATGTACTAGAAATACCCCACTACACCACAGTACATACCTGTGCCTAAGGAGTGAATCCGATGCACCACGCGTCAACACAACACACCTATGATTGAAACAGTCGTTTTGCGCAAGTGTCGTCGACGTTAAGACGCTTAAGACGCGTACTTACTAACCAAGTCGGCAAATCGAGGCATCGCATCCCCAATATACTTTATGGCTTTTGGACGCAGTGTACTGTAGGCCCGAATAATATTCTTAAACTTACTTCTCTTGATGCGACCATCGGTAATTTCAAGTAAGGCATTGGCAATCGCCGTACTGTTACTGACAAAGAATGTTCTGGGGTTTGCATTCTGGCTTTGACAATCTTGCCAAAATGGATCAACCTTCGCTGCCAATTCATCCAGCAAGTCATCAAACGTGTGTCTGATCATACCGGGTTTAATGGCTTTCAAGGTCTTAAACGCACCTTTAACTGCGATACCGGTGAGTCCTTTTTTATCAGAGACCTCAGCATCCAACATTTTTTCACAATCAGAAACCACTAGTGGCCTAACCGTAGGGTCTTTCAATACTTCTACAAGGGATCCCATTCTGCTTTTCCTTGGGTTGAGGGTTATCGGGGAATTTAATGAGGTGAATTACTCTGCTGGTTCATCACATTCTGGTACGTACAGATCTTCATTACTGATCATCTGCTTATAGAACCATGCAATGTATTTGTGTCCATGGCAAGAGTAAGTGGATTTTTGTGCATAGGCTTTTCGAAAACAGTCTTCTGAATATTCATGATCGTAGTCATTTTGCATCTTGACGATATCGGTGCCTGGATCTTCTTCCGGTAGTTTATCCGTCGTGTAACTTCGAAGCCAAAATGGAATGGCATCACACATTGCTGTGAATGCTGGTCGCTCTGCATTGCCCTCAGCGAGTTTAAGACTCTTCAAAATGGCTGCACGAACATCCCTGTCCTCTTCGAGTGTCATGACACGCTCTCGCAAACAACGGATAGCAGACACAGATTTGGTCTTTTGCATCGCATCGATGGCGGCTTTACGAACCAGTGGTGAGGTATCTTCCATCATGGCAGTACACAATGTTTCCTCAGCACGATCATTTGCATGGGCTCTATATGCGGTCATAGCCGCGGCCCGGACACGTTCATCTTCGTGAGGCAAAGCCTCTTTAATCAGTCTACGAGCACCCTTTTCACTTGTATGTA
>CALDQI010000210.1:0-3415 GCA_937911635.1 uncultured Pseudomonadota bacterium
TGTTTATCTTCATTAATCGGGAGCATTCGATGCAGATCGACTACCGGAATCGCCTCTGTAAACACTTTATCGATTGGATTACCAATCGTAGTAACCAACCTACGTGCACACGGATTTAGAATTCTCAGAATCCCCTTTGTATCAACGACCACTATTCCAAATGGTGAACCGTCAAGTAGTTGTTCTAAAAGACCATTCATATATACAGTCTCGGAACAAATCTATATATATTGAGCACAGTCAGCTGTCCTGGCTTCGTGAGAAACGATATCCCGCCCCGCGTACTGTTTGAATAAAAGGTGCTAAGTGACTCATCTTTTGTCGTAAGCGCTTGATATGCGTATCTACCGTTCGCGTATTGAGGTTCGGTGGAAGTTCCCACACCTCTTGTAACAACTCGCCCCTAGAACACAATTGATCCTGCTTACGAAGGAGATGTGTCAGGAGTTTATACTCTGTAATGGTCATCTTAATCTCTTGATCATCAATCCAAACTCGGTGTTGAGTGGCGTCCAATCTCAACCCTTCAAAATCAAATATCTCTTGACTATCCTTCGGCTTTAAGATTCGCTTCATTCGTTTGGCTGCAGCCTTTATCCGAAGAACCAGTTCTTCAGATTGAAAAGGTTTTACCATATAATCATCGGCCCCAACAGTAAACCCTGTCAGCTTGTTGTCATCATCTCCAAGCGCTGTCACCATTATGACATAGAGGTCCTCGGTATCAGGATTGGACCGCAATTGCTGACAAACTTCAAGTCCACTAATCCCAGGAAGCATGAGATCCAGTGTGATGACCAAAGGCTGTATTTCTGCAGCTTTAAGTAGCCCTTCCTCACCAGTTTCGACAGCAACCACATCAAACCCTTGCCGCTTCAACGTCATCGAGATGAGCATTCGAATGTCCAAATCGTCTTCAATAACCAGAATTGTATCTTTTTTCTCAGCTGTCTCCATGATTTACTCCATTGTTAGACGTTCATACTTTACCAAACTCTCTATCGAATGTATACAATTAAGAATCTTCTTCAGAATCCCAATCAACATTTGTATGCTGTGTGTGCTGAATCAGGTCCGCATCTGACTGCCACAGACCTTGCATGAAATCAGAATAAGAAAGTTCGTCTGTTGTTTGAGAGGCCTGACCTTTTGACTGACGCTTAAAGGTATCCGTGACAGTTCTAGAGAGATCCATGTTCATCTGCTTTCCACGAAACTGAATCGCTTTTAAGGCTTGGTCTTCAAGAATCCTCAATCGCTTGGCGGAAAATCCAAACTGCTGCGCCAATCTACTGATGCGTCGAGCCTGCTCTATCGGGTAGCGTCCACTCAATACCGAAACCGTTACCGCCGCTTTCAATACGATCTCTGAATGGCGCCACAAAGCGTCTAAATGGGCCCGCTCTTGAACATCCTTCAGGTCGGGAAACAAATGACTGATATACTGAGCCTCCATCGTACTGGGACGACCATTGTCCGACACCACTTCCACCAACAAATGATGAAAACAAGCAATCTGCTCTGTACTCAGTTTCGCCTGTGCGATTTCTTCTTGCAACATACCTTTGATACTCCATTTGCAGGAATGCACACAAAATAATGTTACATCCTACATACAGTTCACTTCCAGTGTAACCGATTGTATTGCTGAGCGTAGATTTTCCACAGATTGGAAAATTCATATAGAAGTGATACAGAAGTGGTATTATTTAGACCAATTCAAATCCCCCTACTCTTCTGAGCTTTCACCACGATGGAGTTTTTTCATGAATATCTTGCGGATATCTCTGTATACAATGTTGCTTGCCTCACCCATTCCATCGCTTTTGCTACCCGTTTCCGTCGCTCAGGCAGAAACACCTGTATTTGTTGGTGGGTTGCAAGACTTACTACCAGGCGAACCTTCCATTGCAGATGGTAGCACTCAAGCGACGTATTATTTCGTCTTACTGAATGCAGATGGGTCTCCAATGGAAGGGGTCAGTGGAAAAACCAGCCTCAATGGCGCAAAAGGAACGCTAAAATCTGAAGGGAAGGGACTCTACTCAACCATCCTGACGCCGGAAAGCATTGACTCCGCGACCAATGATTTTGTACAAATCAATGCACGCACCGCCGATAGGAAAGCCATCAAAAAGAGCTTCCCTGTCCGATTGATCCCAAAGGCGTCCGGAGTCGTTACCATGACAGCCTCTCCAGATGAGATCACACTCGGACAGGATGACTTTGTCACCATCAATATCCAGGCTCCCAAAGAGTTTGCAAGCGACATGTTCGACCTGAGCGTTTCAACAGGAACAGTTGAAAATCTCATCTCTCTCGGGAATGGACAGTTTTCCGCGCGATACAGTCCACCAACGAGAAAGACATATCCTCACGTCGCTGTATTCACTCTAGCCAGTCTGACCCATCCAGAAATCCGTTCACATTTGGTTGTTAAGCAAAAGGGTAAAGCAAATTTCGCTGTTAACACCAACCCAAACAGCGCGGTCATCATTCGCATCGACGATAGAGACTTCGGTCCTGTACAAACAGACGCCAGTGGGAAAGCCTCCGTTCCAATCGTTGCCCCCCCAGGACAACCCGATGCCACTTTAATCGTCATATCAAATGAACAGCGTAAAGAGGAATTACTGGACCTTAGGATTCCCAGAAACGTACCACGTCTCAATATCGTTCCAACCCTCAAAGAAATGCCCGCAGACGGAAACACAAAACAGTCTTTGTATGTTTATGTTGCAACAGCAAAAGGAGCCTCCGATACGCAAGCGAACTTAAGCTGCCGCGCTGAGTTGGGGACATGTGGTACGGTACAATCTGTCGGAGATGGATTCTATTCTGTCGACTATACCCCTCCGCTTCTCAATAAACGAGCCCAAGAAACGATCCAATTTACTCTGGAAGATCCCTCTGGTGATATCACCGATAGTGAAACCATTGGTGTATTGCCTGTATTACCAAGTTCCATCGCATTAAAGGCTGCTGAAACAGTACTACCCAAAAATGTCCCCAGCTTTGGCCTCACAATGCAAGTCAAAGACAACGAAGGAAATGGTCTAGACAATCGAAATTTAATCGTCGTTGCCAATGGTGCAAAGTTGGTCAAATCTCCTGTTTCATTAGGCAGTGGAGACTATACGGTAAAGCTGTCTCCAACGAGTGACAGCCCCATTGAAGTCACCACTTCAATCAAAGGATCTGCAACTACCAATCCCGCTTTTGGCATCGGAATGCGTGCCAACAATGATAGGTTGAATAATGATGGTGTGTCTACCAGCCTACTTAGTTTCGCGGTATACGATCGATTTGGAACGCCAATCATCGGTCAGCTAATTGAGTTTGAACTAAATGGTGCAGGATCTTTACCAACCACGGCCAAAACCAATGCTGCCGGTCTTGCACAGGTAATGTACAC
>CALDQI010000211.1:0-3764 GCA_937911635.1 uncultured Pseudomonadota bacterium
GTCCATCTGGTCAGGTGATCCCCATAGGCGGATTGATATTTGAGGCAACTGGGATCGGTAAATTTGCAATCGAAGTGTGTGAAGATGGGTGGAAAGGTATCCGTCCCGGTTCACGATACGCTCTTGCGGGTGCGAAGATTCTATGCAATCCATCGGCATCTTGGTTCACCATTGGAAAGCAAAAAATCCGTCGTCACATGGTTCTTCAAACTTCAAGAGAAGACATGTGTGCCTATGCGTATACTTCTTTGATGGGATGTGACTCCACTCGTTTGATCTTCGATGGCGCTTCGTTCATTGCTGAGGCGGGAGAGCTGCTCAGTGAAGGCAACCGGTTTGTCTTCACTGAAGATATTTTCGTTAATGTTGCAACGGTAGATGTCGCATCATTGGAACGTGCTCGATTGGAGATGGGGTCGTGGAGACAGCAAGCCGCACAACTACATCAAGGGTTGTATGGTGAGTCACCGACACTGGTAGCCGTTGATGGTGATTTTACCACCGCGCAACGCATTCCTAGACCGTCTGTACTGTATTGGCGTGGAGGTGGAGCATCGGTGGTGGACCCATCCCTAGACCATTTGGTCGGCTCACATACAGGGCTTAGGCGACTAACAGCATACGATTTACCACACATTGAACTTGAACTGTCGCTGTCGATGGCACTTCGAGAGTATTTGAAGAAGGCGCACGTCAAAAAGGTCGCCTTAGCGCTCTCTGGTGGACGAGACTCAACCATGTGTGCTGTACTCATCGCGAGAATGGTAGACTATCAGTACCCCGAACTGTCTAAGGAAGAGCGACGCGCGAAGATGAAGGAACTCTTTGTCACTGCCTATATGGGAACCACAAATTCTGGAAGTACCACGCGGAGTGCAGCAAAAGCCTTGGCGGAGGAGATTGGAGCCGTTCATTATGATGGTCACATTCAAGATGCGATGGATACTCATCTGAAGGTGTTCAAAGAGATGACGGGTGTGGAACTGAGTTGGGAGACTCCAAGCCACGACATTCCGCTGCAGAATGTACAGGCTCGTTTGAGAGGCTCCCTTATCTGGATGGTAGCCAATATACACAATGCTTTGCTTATCACAACATCCAACAAGTCTGAGGTCGCGGTAGGATATACAACCATGGACGGAGATACCAGTGGTGGATTGGCGCCAATAGCAGATGTCCCAAAATCCTTGGTGATCGAGTGGCTAGACTGGGCGGCTGAGTACCATGATTATGAGTCTTTGAAGATAGTGACGTCGATCCCTTCTACAGCAGAATTGCGACCGCAAGAATCCAATCAGACGGATGAAGATGATTTGATGCCATTTTACATCCTTGATCAGTTGATGTATTGGGTAATTCAAATGGGACTCGAGCCCAAACAAGTGTGTCAGCGTATGTGGTCAGAAATTGAAATGAACCGCTCTGCTGTTCCATTGTATGCACATGCAACATTGAACTCACTCGGTGAACAGATTGAACTTTTCATGAAGAAATTGTGTTTTGCCCAGTGGAAGCGAGAGCGCTTTGCCATTTCATTTCGCGTCACGAGCTTTGATCTGGACCCAAAGACAGGATTTCGCTTTCCTCCAATACAAACTCCCTTTACCGTGGAGTTGAAAGAGATGTGGGAATGGATTGAGACTCAATAGGTGTTACATGGTATTCATAGGAGGATGCTGTGAGTTGGGACGGGACAGGGCGAAGACCCATTCGAGATAAGAAAGATGAAAACAACTACCTGCGTAAGTTGACGGTTGGTTTGATGAAACTTCGTGAAGATGCCTTGATTGAACAGGTGGATATAGAACCCACTTTGAAAGAAGCGATTATGGAAGGTCGCTCTATCACCGAATTTCGTGGTAAACGTAGGAAAGAACGCAATATTCTCAATATGATGAGATCAGCCGATGCCGAAGACATCGACGCACTGTATGATTTAGTGGACAATCAAGATGAGGCTGAAGAGCAATTGGGGGAATTGGTGGAGCAGACATTTCAAGATTTGGTGTCTGGTTCCAACGAGGCACTTCAAGAGTTTTTAGAAGACAATCCTGAACTCAATATGCAGCAAACACGTCAATTAATTCGAAATGCAAAAAAATCTCTCAACACAGCGAAAACAGCCCCGAGAGACAAACTGACTGCACTCATTCGAACCACCATATTTGGAGAAGAAGAGTGAATCGACGAACATTTCTATTTCAAGCGGCTGGAACAGGTATTGCATCCACGGTTTTGTCAAAGAGTGCTTTTGCGACTGAAGCGCCCTTTCTGTTTCACGATGCACGTGGGAATCAGCTGTTGCGGGAAACGCTTGATGTTCCTTCATATTGGGATGGTGCTGATGAGACGAAGTACCCAGATTCTCCGTACGATAGTATTCGAATTCAAAATGATGATGCAGGTATTGTGACGTTCATCACCGGTACAGGGAACAGTGCATTCACACCCGGTTTGGTTGCAGACACTATTTTTCAACACCAAGACATCATTCCCACATACATGTCAAGGCTCAAAGTGGGTGAGTATCTAGGGCGTGGACGAGATTCCTACAATGGTCATGATTATACGGACATGTATTTCTTGGCCGACATCAAGATCTTCTACATGAGCGTACCCCTTCGAACGGCAAAGATACCTCTTGGAGGTGGGCGTTTTTTATGTCCAATTGAGTTGGTGACTGAGAGTATGGTGAGTCCTCACAACTGGGAACAGTATACAAATTTTATGAAAACCAGTGAAGATGCACTTCAAGCTGGATGGACAATATTCCCAGTCGTACCGATGGAGTATCTGGTGGGATATTATTTGATAGAGCCGGAGTCTGAGTATGGTGCTCGAGTAACCATGGTCACAAGATTAAAGTTCAAAGAAGATGTCAGTTGGGTTGCCGATTGGGGCTCAGAACTCCCAATTGTTCTAAGGCAGGGGATGATTGCTGGATTTATGGGCTCTGTAAACTCGTGTCAGCATTTATTACGAGAAGGAAAGACCCCATAATGTAATGGTTGATCGAATAATCGACAGGACGGGTGCGTTTACGTTATTGATTCTAAGTGACAAGGAGGAGTCGTGAAACGAAGAGAGTTTTTCAAGACACTGGGTGCAACCAGTGCAGTTGCAATGGTACCGCGCTTGGCTTTTGGTACAGACATTCAGTTTAAAATGCACGACAAGACGGGGCAACAGGTGCTGCTCGACTCTTTAAACATGCCGAACTTTTGGGATGGTGTTGCAGTAGAGCGTCCAAAAGACCAATTGTGGGATGAGTTTAAGTTGAAGAAACTGGATTCAGGGTACCTGACATTTGTATCTGGACACGGCAATCAGAATTATACGAAAGAGCAAGTGGTTCAAACGGTGTTGTATAATCAAAATCATTTGCCAACCCATATGTCGGGTGCGAAGAAAATGACATACTTTGCTGAAGGGGTCGATCCTCATTTTGGTGTCCCTTTTACAGATATGGTGTTCTTTGGTGATATGGACTTCTTTTATTGTGAATACTTTCAACGTATGTATCGATATGATTTACCAGATGGGAGAACCATCTGTGCCTTTGAAAAGATGGACAAAGCCCGCGTTGGAGAAAAGCGGTGGAACAAGTACCTTAATATCCGTTCTCATACGCTGGAAACAGTAGATATGCGCTGGATGTTTAACGACATTATTCCGGTGACGGAGGTGTTTGGAATGTACATTGTTGAGCCTGGGGATTCTTTTACAACCCGCGTGACGCTGACCGCCAAGCTGAGGTTTGGTGG
>CALDQI010000212.1:0-3289 GCA_937911635.1 uncultured Pseudomonadota bacterium
CCAGCCAACACGTTCCACGGTATCTTTGCCAACGCAAGTTTGTTTCACATTCATAAGTCCAAGCTATTGGATGTCCTTCAAACGTTTCACACGTCTTTGGCAGAAGATGGTGTGGTGTTTTGTTCCAATCCACGTGGACCTGATATTGAGCAGGTAAACGGACTTCGTTATGGAAATTACATGGATGTGTCTGGATGGTCTCAGTTTTTTGAATCGGCTGGGTTCAGAGAAGAGGAGCATTATTTTAGACCACCCGGATTGCCCAGACACGAACAACCATGGCTGGCCATGGTGTGGAGGAAATTAGCATGAGTACAGAACATACACCAAACCTTGAGCAGCATTACAGAGCTCTCGAAGCGATGTATTTGGCAGCGCCAACCAATGAATATTACAATCCAGACGTCAGAATATGGGGCGAAGGGGCAGAGATCTCCATTCAAGTTGATCCAAAGTTCTTTCACTCTGCAGGTGCACTTCACGGGTCGGTGTATTTTAAGCTGCTCGATGACGCGGCATACTTTGCAGCCAATTCAGTGGAACTAGAGTATTTTGTACTGACAGCGGACTTTCGCATTGATTTGCTGCGCCCCTGTGTAGGTGGTCGCATTACTGCAACTGGCAGCATCATTCGTGCAGGACGTCAGGATATTTTGGCAGAGTCGAGTCTATATGATGAGCAAGGGAAGTTACTGGCCACTGGGAGAGGACGATTTGCGAGGGGGCGTACTCCTCTTCAATCTGTGGAGAGTTACGCCACAATGTTCGCGAAGCCGAATTAGAATAAACATTGATTCGCCTAAAACAAAGACACCCAGTCATAAACTGGGTGTCCAGAAGGACAATATATACAGATGAATCATCCTAAAAGAGTTACTCTTCGCCTGTAGCCTCTTCAGCGGCAGGTGCTTCTTCCGCAGGTGCTTCTTCCGCAGGTGCCTCAGCACCTTCTTCAGCAGCGGGAGCTTCTTCGACTGCAGCCTCTTCAGCGGCAGGTGCTTCTTCAGCGGCTGCTTCTTCCGCAGGAGCTTCAGCAGGTGCAGCCTCTTTAGCAGCATCGGCGTTTGATTCAGCTGGTTTCTTTCCACAGGCTAGCAATGTTGCTAGACTCATCAACAATACAGTTTTCATGTTCGTCTCCATAGTACATGATGTTGGTGTTCATATTGAACGGCGTCATTGTAATATTTTCGACGGTTTTTGTCTCTAAACTTATACGTCCTCTTTTAACGGGAGTGCCAAAAATGACTCTTGGATCACTTCCAGTCCATATGTTCGCTCCAGTCGTCGGATGATAAAGTGTCCTCGGGCCATATTTTGGAAGTGATCGATGAACAGCGTGTTGATGGTCGCACCACCGATCGCGCCTATGATTGGAACCGCTTGAGCCACTACCTTTTCAGTCACCTGAATGCTGAATCGTTCAGCGATGGTTGCAATCAATCGCACGAGAACCGGGACACCTCCCTCCGCGACTGCTCGGCCAGCCATATACTCGACGGCTTCTCCCATCGCTCTTGCAAGTGCAATCCTCGTTGCATAATACCCAGTATCTGTACCGTCATCTGTTGGAGAGTCTCCACCCAATGCGAATACGGTTAAACACTCTAATTGAGCTTCTGCTGTCGAGATGGATTCTCCTTCAGAACGTGCGATGTCTATGATGGAACGCAACATGATTACTGTTGATACGGGTAGTTCAACTGTGAGTGCCCCCAATCCAAAGGCTCCACCAGCGGCACCGGACGCGGCCACTGCAAATTTATGCCACCATGGACTGGCGGTTCGTTTTGCATCGTCTTCCATGTTGAAAACCGCAACTTCCATCGCTTTACTCAAGGCAAGTTGTGTGGCTTCTGTGATGAGTTGTTTGCCTCCATCGGGCAACATCTCAATACCCATTTCGATCGGTTTGCCAACATAATTAGCAAGCTGCATAGCAATACTAGGTGAGCTGAGCAATCGGTGTGCTCGTTCAAGGTCTTGGCGGTCTTTTGGATCCATGTGTAGCCTCTGATGTAGCATAGAGAATGCCGAGTAAACGAATATATGTGCTGACTTCGGATGGGTTCAAATCAGTTTGCAATTGTCAGCATGTTTTCAATGGGTCTCCCAATCACGGCTCGGTCACCATTCACAAAGATGGGTCGTTGCATCAGAGGGGGAAACTCCACGAACAACGGCAGCAGAGTGGCATCGTCTTCAGTTCCTGTCAATCCTTTCTCTTTGTAGGCTTTGTCTCGTCTTCGTAGCAATGTGTTCGCTGGGACATTGAGTTTGGTCATGAGGTCTTGTAGTTCCTCTAGAGAGAGAGGGTTTTTCTTGTATTCTCGATACTCATAGGCAATGTTGTTTTCATCGAGTAAAGCGACCGCTTTACGACAGGTGCTTCAAGATTTTGTACAGATCAGTGTTGTCATTCTATCTCCAAAATTTCTGTAGGGATAAGTTGTTTTATTGTTATCGGTTCGATACTGTCAAATTACTGTTTGAGAGCGTGTCGAACAAATATGGAGAGAGTGATGGGTGTATTTAGTTTGAAAGAGAAATTTAATGTATGGACCAAGAGTACTATTGTCGAAGTATTGAAGTCTGTTGGGGACGAGGAATTCAGTCGCAGTGAAAGCAAAGAGGCATTACTAGAACGATTAGAAGACTACTTTGTGTTGGATGTATTGGATGTTGCCAGTGTCAAAGCGTTGTCGCAGCTCGCAGATGTCGTTGGTATAAAAGTGTCGAAAAAAGGTAGACGAGGTGCATTGGTGAGTGCTCTGCAAGACTTTCAAGTTTCGATGAAAGAGCAAGCATTGGTATTGATTCAAGAGACTGAAGATGCCGGTGAAGAGTTTAAACGACTTCTTCGATTGGTGTTGGGTACAGATGCTGAGACTACACAGGCATTCACAGAGGCATTTGAAGACATGCAGGAAGACGATGGCCATTATGATTGATCATCAATGAAGATTCAATCAAATTAAAAGGTCACTTCAAACTCAGGCGTTTTTTAATTGAGTTGATGTGATTCTTTGGGGTGTTTGATACCTTGTCAATCAGTGTATTCCAAGTATCTTCTGATATTCGGTGTCGTCCGTGATGAGCCAGTAAGATGTGCTGGGGATTCAACTCTTTCATCAGCTGTAAAGATTGGCGATACAGCATCGGGTCGGAAATAGGGTAGGGACAAGCATAGCGTGTCCTGAACCCAATCAGTAAATCGGCGACATAGGCCACTGACTCTGCGGAATTGTACACGGAACAGTCGACGGTGGTATGTCCAGGGGTGAATATG
>CALDQI010000213.1:0-3011 GCA_937911635.1 uncultured Pseudomonadota bacterium
CCGCCAGTCTGGTTTTGTACGCCGTCTGGGCTGTTGGAGATAGCTTTCGTATCCAAGACAGGAAGGCTTCCCGCGTGATGACAAACACCTCGGACTGATAGAGAACTTGCTGGATTCTCCGAATTGTTTTCGATGGCGATACCCGCTCTCTATCGGTCATGAAGTCTGGACCTGCATCGTTGTTGAAACCGGCGATCACCATATCGGGTTCAAACCTCCAACCGTAAGCCGCCATGACCTCCACACCCTGATGGGTTGTCCACCCAGGACAAGAAGCATTCAAAACGGTCACCTGTTGTGTTGACGCAACAGAGAGAATCTCAGCGAGTTGATTGGACCACATTTCCGTCCCCGAAACTCCTTGCCCAAAATTGGAAGAATCTCCCAGTACAATGATACGGAACTCCCCTTCTGACTTTGCATACTCAGTTGGTGCTTCACGCATACCGTGCTGATTGGTGTTGAGGATGATTCCGTCAGAACTCGACTCAAAGGATTGTAAATTGGGTCTGCACATCCAGTGCAATGTCGGATGAGGACGAAAGTGGGTGGTCTGATTGTCTGCGAGATACTGTTGCATTCCGATCTCTGCACTGAACAAACTTACAATCAACACAACAAGTGGTGCACATTTACGAATCCATCCTGTCCCAAATCTGAACGAAACCATCAAGCCAATCAGATAGGTATTGACAATCCAAAGAGCTATCCACATCAAATATAACTGTGCATTCTCAGGGGCATAGGGTGCAGCCGGATCGATTAATGGTCCTTTTTTCCAAGAGTCTACAACCACAGAACGCATGGTCGATGCAAACCATACTATTCCGATGTTTAAGCATATCCAGCCAGATAGGGCTAGCAAAGTACGACTGTTAAACAGATGTCTCATACCTACACTGTAACGACAACAATAGGAAAAGACACCTAGTTCATATGTTAAGATGTTACAGGATCACTATGACATCACCTCTCGATATCGCCACCCGTATACTGGATGCCAGTCCAAGCGTCCCAGCACCTGTCACGCTGGAGATTTACCCGACGCTTCGATGCAACTTGGACTGTAAGTTTTGCGATACGACCGACCGCCATCGCCCACCACAGGATGAACTACCACCTGAAGAATGGATATCGATTATCGATGAGGCCGCGGATATAGGAGCCCAGCAAATATTTGTATTGGGTGGAGGAGAACCCTTCATTTACCCGAGATTGCTAGAGCTATTGGAAACAGCTAAACGGCGAGGATTGTGGGGAATGCTCACCACAAATGGCACCTTCCTCAACGCTGAAAGACGCCAACGACTGATTGCAATGGAATGGGATGAAATTCACATTTCTCTAGATGGTGCTTCGGCAAAAACACACGACTCACTTAGGGGGAAATCGGGCACATTTGAAAAAATCATACGGTCCGTTTGCAGTTTTCGGGGCGAAAAAGCACTTGCCAACACAGACCATCCCAAGATTGTATTTCATTGGGTGATCACCAATCAGAACTTTCGCGAAATCCCAGCCGCCGTAAAACTCGCAAAGAGCCTAGGTGTTGCCCGAATTGATTTTGATGGTCTGATTGCCTACACACCAGAACAGACGGCTCTTGTACTCAATCAAAGAGAGCAACGAGAACTCCAAAACATTGTTCACTTGAGCATTCGACTCTCAAAAAGACTTGGGGTCCAAACCACACTCGCTAACCATGTTCACTCTAATAGAGGCACTGCAGCACCACCAAGTGGGAGCAAACCTGGAATATTAGGGGCTCCATGCTACAAGCCTTGGCATCACCTGACCATTCAAGCCGATGGGCGCACCAGTCCTTGCTGTGTCCTAGCCGGTGAGGGAGAGTCTATCCGCGGATCAAGTTTGTCTGACTTTTGGGAACAATCATCGTATCTAACCGGTATGAGAGAGAGCATGATTGCACACACACCACCCAAACGGTGCCAAGAATGCTCGCCCAACATCCTCAGTCAAGAATGTGCCATCCAAAAGGCAATGAACGATCTCGTAGCCATCAAGACTCAAATGACTGACAGGAAGCACAAAAGTACGTAGCGCGTCCAGACTGCTGAACCTTTTGAATAACATCGGAACACGATGGACAGGTCTCCCCTTGTCTTCCATACACCTGAAAGGCAACTGGATTTTTGGCACCTTCAAAAAGAAATCCAATCTTCTCAGACCGCTCTTCCAACAAAATCGCTTCAATACGCTCATGTGCGGCGGTGGCAAACCGAGACCAATCCTCTGAAGATAGTGAACTCGTAGCCTGAAATGGAGACAATCCAGAGGCAAAACAAAATTCCGAAGCCAATATATTTCCGATGCCGACAACCCTATCTTGTTTGAGCAACGCCGTCTTGAGTGGGCTTTTCACCCCGCTATATACATTTTCCCACCAAGCACCATCTCGTACTGTAGGCCAAATCTCCTGTCCAAGTTTCTTACTTTTGAACCACTGACCGAGTGCATCATTGGCAATAACATCGATCGTCCCAAACTTTCGCGGATCCATAAAACCAATACTCTCTCCCGATTCAAGTTTCCATCGTACCCGTAGGAAACGAGAGCTGTCATCTTCAAGGACCACCTGTCCAGTCATCCGATAGTGAAGCACCATCGATACATCGTCTAACTCTACAACACTGTACTTAGCCCGTCTCCACACCCTGTTCACAACTCCAATCGGTGCGACCTTGAGATGTGCCAATCTATCATCCACCACTTCGATGGACACGACTCGTTGACCGAGCATCCACCGTTCTAGGTTCTCGGTCATGATTTGAACTTCACACAATTCAGGCATGCTTATGTTGTACCTTATTTTTGGGGACAATCAACCCTTGTTTAAGGTAAGTGGCGTGCCATACATACACAGAACTGAACTCACCAACACCTTACTCACCAACACCTTTCATCTGACAGCATAAGATTCTACACACCACTCTGTGAATCCATCCTCCAAAAAAAGACCAACGGCTACATCAACCCAACCACCAATCAAC
>CALDQI010000214.1:0-2203 GCA_937911635.1 uncultured Pseudomonadota bacterium
TCCCACACAAGGTTGGTGGGAACTTACCTTAGATGGCGGGACTTCAAAAATAGTTTACCATTTTCTTCTCGCCAATGGGTCTATCGAGCCGGTTTATGAGTTGCGATATTCCGATAAAAGAGGATGGAAAGGATACAAAAGGTGAACTGGACGCAGAAAGAATTCTGAACCGACACTGTAATTAAGGTTACAGGAAGGTATACGTACAGATTGTAATTTATGAAACCGATAAACAAAAAATACAGTGACTATATTGACTTTCCAGTTGAGATTGTTGGGAAGGATGGGGTTGTCCGATACTATACGTTTGAAGAGTCTGTATCGCTGTATCAGCGTAGAATTCGTCTTGCTCGTCTACGGTATGACACTCCGACTGATCGAAAGAAGGAACTGGAACATTGTTCAAATAGAATCGCTCAGTTGAGGCGTTCATTCTTTGCTCGATATGGATGGGAGTCGTTTAAACTGGTGAATCAAATGCCTCAAGATCTCTCAATTGAGTTGTCTGGTGAGTTGTCAGCTTATTTAAGACGTCAATTCGGATGTGGTATTCAGCAAAGGCCCGCTGTTCTAGAATGTTTGGTTGAAGAACAAGCCTTTTGGGTGTTCTCAATCGGTATTCAAGATTGGCAAGGCATGTTGTATTGCAGCGTAGATCCCGGGCAAATAGAATCGATAACGGTGCAGTTTGGAACAGAACCGAAGACGGATGTAGAATATATTATTGATACGTATGCAGTGCGAGACTTCACGATACTGGTCACATCGATTAGTGGGGTCCTGTCGGTGGGGGAAGAGCAACGTTTATTACCGGTACCCTCAATTAATATCATTTATCAAGCCATTAGTGACGGAGATTTATTGCAAGGATTGGCCCTTTGTATTCAACTTGTCGACAAAGAACCATACAACAAGCAAGCGTATTGGGCTGGATTGATACTTTGTGAGCAGTTGCGTGTGCACTCTCAGGGGGTGATGCTAGCCGAGATGGCGATCGCTCATTTTCCAAATGAAAGAATGTTTCACAAACGCAAAGTCGAATGTTCTTTGAGGCTGGGAGAATATGCAGCAGGCGTTAAATATTGGGATCAGGTACGTGATATGAAGACGGACAGCAATGAGGACTTGCTTGAGGCAATCATTTACATTCACAAAAATCGATATACAAAGGCAGTCCGTTTCTTGAATAAATTGCAGACCAAGTCTGTTAAGGTAAAAGCCTCTGCTGTTTGGTTGAGAAAACTCTTGTTGTATCGAACGTTAACCACCAGATTGATTTGGCTTAGTATGATGCTGTGGTTGGCATTTGGACTTTGGATTCACATTGCCTTTATTGGACTGGTGGTTTTCTCAATCGCTACATTGATCTGGATGGAGTTTGGATTTCGCAAACGCTTACATATGGCGTTATCCGGCTCAGGATACATACAACTGTCCCTAATTGCGCAAAATGATGTGTATGCCTTGAATAGAAGCCTAAACAATGCGCATTAAATGTTGACAAATAGGGTTGTGTGAATAAAATTACACACATTAGTTTAACGTCATCATTGAGGGATTATCATGTCAACGACAACCGATACAGATACAAATGGCTCAGACAAACCAGAGGATACTACGTCAGAAGAAGTGGTAGAAGATACCTCCACTACAGACGGAGACAGTGTGGAAGACGAGGATAGTGACAGTGAATCAGAAGAAGAACTTCCTACTGTAGAAGAGTTGTTAAAAGAACGAGAACAACTCAAAGGTAAGGTCGAAGAGTGGAAAGGATTGTATTACAAAATTAACGATGCATTTCAGAAGAAATCCACTGAAGTTCAAGACACTAGAAAGCGACTGGAACGAATGAACGAAGTTAATCAAGCGAAACTTCGTGGCCAAGTCGTATCAAATATCTTTTCACCTTTTGAGAACGTACCAACAATATTTGTTAATGCAAAACGAGTACCAGATTGAGTTGTATCAAGGTTTTCATAATTACTAGAATATACTAATCCAGTTGCACCAGAAGTTGCTCCCTTTATCTGAACACCACCATTTGTATGTGTTGCAATAAGTGTAGGGGATGCTGCACCAGATAAAGAAATATATGTAAACATTCTTACATCAAATAAGAACAACTTATAAATTGCATCAGTATTACCTTGAGTACCAGAATTAAACTCCATTGTACGGGCTCTTGCAACACCAACTTGATAAC
>CALDQI010000215.1:0-3332 GCA_937911635.1 uncultured Pseudomonadota bacterium
CACCTCCAGTTCCTCAGGTGATAACACCGCCTCCAACTCCTCCAACGATTGGGGTGGGTGGTCAAGGTCCAGCAATTTCCGCTGGTGGTCAAGCCCCTATTATCGGTAGTGCTCATCAACCGCAGTTCGGAGGGCAAGTGACGCCGCCAAATCAAGACGTGGTTGATGATTCAGAACTCTCTGGTTCAATGAGGGTTCCCGTATTGTTATTGAGTGCAGTTGGTTTTGTGTGTCTGGCAGCATTGGCGGTTGTATTTCTATTGCCCAAACCAGAGCCAGAGACTCCGGCGCAAGTGATTAAAACCATAGAAAGAGAGACCGTGTATGTTGAACCTGATTCTCCAGCTGTCGAGATTGCAGAGTTGAAACCGCAAAAGGTAACTCCCACCAAACAACGGGTTCGAAAGAAGGCTAAGGCAACAACGGCAACGTTAAACATTACCATGGGCACCTCCTCCGATCGTGTGTCTTCTGTCAATCTTACCTGTGGAGACTTTCGAAAACGTTCGTCCTTTCGCAATAAAAAGGTCTCCATTCCCAATGTTCCACTCGGAAAACAGTGTAAACTCAAATTTTCACCGGGAGGCGGGATGCACATCGCACAAGTGTATACTGGTGCCGCTATGGAGTGCAATGTGACCAATGGGAATGAAGTTCGGTGCAATTGAACGGTTGCTGAGTTGGCATTGAGACATCATCATGTCGTGCCCACTGGACATTTGTAGTATGTTACAGTATGGTCTGTAGAGACCATCACAGGGGGATTGAGTGTATCGTATTTTGACTTTGACCATCGGTTTGTGTTCCTTTTCAGCATGTGCAAAGAGTGTTCCTCCAAGACCCACATCTTCTCCATCGACAGAGATCCCATCAGCTGATGATGAGGTCCAATCGGAGGAGACCGTTGATGAGGAAATGGATACGGCTCCGCCACCGTCTAAGGTGCAGGCTGTGGAATCCAGACCTTCGATCAATTCGGGCGGTAAAACCACGATGCACATTAAGGTTGGTCTTGGCTCGGAGCATCTGCTGGCTGTGAATGTTGCGTGCGGTGAGTTTAGAGTCCGTCGATCCATACAGAATAAAGAGGCTGTGATCCCCAACATCCCTCTCAGTTCATCGCAGTGTAAGTTGAAGTTTTCACCAGGCGGAGCAGTGTATATCCTCCAAAACTATGGTGGGGAAGCCTTGGAGTGTACTGTCATCAATGGAAATCAAGCCTCGTGTAAGTGAGCGTTTCTCTCTTCGGTTTACGGACGACAGATAGTAGTGAATCGGCAGTCCGATCGTGCTATGCTTTGACATGATGTATCCATCGACAAGTTTCGGAGTGTTTATGTTTCGTGTTGTATGTACCATTGTGATGCTGTGGTTTGTATCTCCCTCAGCTGAGGCAGAACCCATCGGACAATCGTTTGATCCCAGTATCCTAAAGAGAAAATCAAAAGCCGAAAAGGAGGCTGAAATCGCTGCGGCAGAGGCGGCGGAAGAGGCCAACAAAGAAAAGTATGCGCGGGTCATTGTCTTGAGGTGGCCTGGGGTCAGTACGGACCACACGGATATCAACTTGCAGCGAAATGTTCGTTCTGCGATTGGAAAGTCTGACGCTTTATTTTTACCGGCGATCGATTTGTATCAAGATGGTCGTGAAGTCAAAGATACGACGTTGGCTCCAGAGATGCAACCCTCAAAAGTATCCGAAGACAATGTGGATGCTGTCCTGAAAACGATCAGACAGGCACAGCGGTTGCAATACGAAGATGTCGACATCAACGAATGGCAAGGACTGGGTTTGAAGTATCGAAAAAGAGCAGAAGATATTTGGTTTGTGGATAGACCAGATCTGCGAGAGCCCCTGTTCAAGTTGTATACGGAGATTGGTCGGACAGCCGCATATATGGACACCAACTCAGCCCCGCTTTTTGAATATGTGGGTGGGCGAAATGTCAACTATTACTGGTACCTTGCAGCGACGATGGCCTATTATGAACCGGAGCTGCTGCAACAAGTGGATGATTTGGATACACAAGGGAACATTGAGTATTACGTTGATCTGCTCCAAAAAGGTGTCTTTCCTTCGATGAAGGTTGATTTTCAGACCCAAGATCAGTTTGATCTTGCCTCTTTTGTTAAAGAATATGAGGTGCTCATCAACGGATTGCCTGTAGAAGTGGATGACAATGGTGAATTGGATGTGTTCTTGGGCCGTTCCGATATTTCTTTGGTTCGGAAAGATGAAGGGGTTGGACTCAGTGAACGGTACGAAACCATCAAGACGGAAGATAAAGCCTATCGCGTTCTCGAAAATGCTCGAAAGAGAATGGAGTTGGATTTTGTCGCCCAATTGTTTTTGCGCGAGTCTGAATGTACACCCCAAGTAGACAGCGATATTTTGACGTATCTGTCCATTTACGCCAAGATGCATCCTGAAGTGGATACGGAGATCTACATCTCTGTACCAAAAGCAGGAAACCCCAATAAAGTTTGGGTTTGGCGTTTCGACCCAACGTCTACTACTTTGAGCAAAGTCAAGGACGGGATTGAAGAGTTTCCGGTACACTTTGTTGCAACCATGGGGACTGGGATGCTTTATAACGGGTTCAACGTATCCTACAATCCACCACAGGCAGACGCTGTAGTTGGTGGTTCAGATCCGATTGACTCGGTCGACCTTGATGGCACAGAAGCCAACATGCCCTTTGCCTTTGACTTGCGTGCTCACTACACCAAGTTCATGCTCCAGATTGGTGTTGAATACGGACTTAACGTTGGTGGCGAAGAGTGGATAGAGTACTATCAAACTCCCGGCAATGAAGATCCCAACGTTGCTACGGTTTTAGTGGAAGATGGATGCCTCGGTGTTGACGACAGACAGCGACTGGGAGACCCAAAAGGGTGCCGGATTGAAGAAGAAGTGTACCGAACTGCACGGTTTTCCAAACATCGATATGTGGGTGCAGCCTATCTGTTTGGTCGAGATTCCGCTTATGGATACGGACTTAGAACCGGCATGCGGTATGGCCGATTGGATATGCCAAATTCAAACGTCGTGACGGCCAATGTGGGGTACTCGTACTTGGTGGATCTCTATCAACTGGGCGAGCGAGTACGTCCGGTGTTGGATGCCGATATTCGATTGGGAACCGTTTGGGTGGATCATCGTTCCTTTATTTATGATACCACAGAGGTCCCTTCTTCCGTGGCACCGATATTTGGGTTTACATTAAGTGCGGGAACCACGTTCTAAAAGTGGATGTGCGGTGCTGTCTTCTTCGGTTGACTTCGGTACTGCTCGCTCGGATACAGAAGTATCCCTCGCTCTCAGCCCCTGT
>CALDQI010000216.1:0-4905 GCA_937911635.1 uncultured Pseudomonadota bacterium
ACTCCAGAACAGCTCTCCACTCTAAATACTCCAACTGGGCTTGCACTAAATGAGGTCCTTGAGTCAATGCACCGTGGTAACCTCCAATCCAAACTCACCGCCAAGTACACACGAAAAGTTAAACACAAAGATATTGTGGTCAAAAATGCACTCACTCACAATTTAAAGAACGTAGACGTGACAATCCCCAAAGGTAAAATGACAGTCGTCACTGGACCATCTGGATCTGGAAAGAGTTCATTGGCCTTTCACACAGTGTTTGCTGAAGGACAACTCCGATACATTGAGTCTCTGTCGACCTATGCTCGTCGGTTCTTGGGTAGGATGAAGCGTCCTCCTGTCGATGAAATTCAAGGGTTGGCCCCTGCCATCGCCATCGATCAGAGCAATCGAGGAAAAAGTTCTCGTTCTACCGTCGCAACCAGTACAGAAATCTATGACATCCTGCGGATTTTATACGCCCGTATCGGTAGACCACATTGCTCTACCTGCGGAGTATCTCTATCGGCACATTCCCCCACCAGTGCCGCAAAAAGATTAAAAGCGTCAAGTGACAAAGGACTGCTCTTGGCCTCCTATCCTTATCCAATTAGAGTGGAGCATTTACTCAACGATGGTATCGTTCGCATTTGGAAAGACAATGAACAAGTTAAACTCGACACGTTAGCCCCTGCTTCGACACTTGATTCACCGATGTTAATCGTCGACAGATTCACGCCCTCAAAGGTGAGCCGTTCTAGATTGGCCAGCGCCTTTGAATTGGCGTACTCCTTTGGGCAAGACGTTGCGTTTTTCCAGCCGATTGACCTCAGTGAGCAGCGAACGTTTACGAGAGACCACAAGTGTCTTCAACACAACAAAGTAGTGCCAAACAGCCTGTCTCCTCGATTATTCTCTTTCAATACCAAAGTGGGAGCCTGCCCAACTTGTGATGGGCTTGGTAAATACCAAACGGTTCAGTGGGACAAACTGTTTCTGGATCCAGACCAAGGATTTTGGGATTCAATGCACGGTTGGGCAACTGTGTCCTTTAAAATGAGTCGGAAGTTTGTCAAATCCCTTGGCATCCTGTTTAAACAGTACAAAGTGGATATAGGCGCTCCTGTATCAACCTATCACAATGACTTTAAAAAGGTTTTGATGCATGGTAGTCATGACACTGTAGAGTGGGAGGGCTTAGTTGCGAGAATTGATCGCTGGAATGGAGATACTTCTTGGCTACGAGACTCTCAAATATGTCCGTCTTGCAACGGTCTAAGGCTCAATAAAGATGCCCTCGCCATAACAATACACCACCGCTCCATCTCTGAAGTCTGTATGGACACCATTGATCAATCATGGTCGTTCTGGAAAGAATGTACGTGGACTGAAACAGAGCGGGAAATTATGGAACAACCATTGAAAGAAATCCTGTCTAGACTACAATTTTTACGCGAAGTTGGTCTGGGGTATTTGGGACTAGATCGCATCACACATACGCTCTCCGGCGGAGAATCTCAACGAATTCGATTGGCTTCACAACTCGGTTCCAACCTCACTCGAACTATATATGTATTGGATGAGCCAACAATTGGTCTACATCCACACAATACCCAACAATTACTGACTACACTCAATCGGTTGAAATCTTACAACAACACCTTGATATTGGTTGAACACGACCAAAGTGTCATCGAATCGGCCGACCACATTATTGAACTCGGTCCTGGAGCTGGTGAATGGGGAGGCGAAATTGTAGATTCAGGTCCTCTAAATCAAATTGTGGAGGGCTCATCCCTGACTGGTTTATACCTCTCGGGAAAGCAAAGCGTCCAGGTCGAATCTGAACGACGCATACCACAAGATTGGTTTACCGCGCCGCCCTTCTCACTACACAACATAAAGAATCTATCTCTGTCTGTACCCAGAGGTTGTTTAACCGTCGTCACAGGTGTATCCGGGTCTGGGAAATCAACAATGGTGATGAATGGATTCTGCCGATATATCGAAAGCAACATCCATACTCTTCCAATAGAGAAACTCACTGTCGTTGATCAACGCCCCATCAGCCGATCTCCAAGAAGCACAACCGCTTCCTATACCGGATTACTGGATAAAATCCGATCTGTCTTTGCCAAAGCAGTGCTTGCAAAAGAGCGTGGCTACAGTGTCGGGCACTTCTCTTACAACGTCGAAAAGGGACGCTGTGGTCATTGTGAGGGCAAAGGTGCGACACTAATCGAAATGCACTTCATATCCGATATTTGGGTACCCTGCCCCGTATGCGAAGGAGCCAGATACAACGAAGCCATCCTAGAAGTCACTTGGAATGATCGAAACATCGCAGATGTATTGGATTTTTCCGTAGATGAAGCGCAAGAGTTCTTTACGGCTCACAAAGCCATCCAAAGTCGGCTCATCGCATTGCAGCAAGTTGGTTTAGGGTATCTGAGACTGGGTCAACCCAACAATGAATTAAGTGGTGGTGAGTTACAACGCCTAAAACTCGCCACTGAATTGGCCAAAGGAAAACGAGCAAAAGAGACTTGCTTTGTATTGGACGAACCAACAACAGGACTCCATTTACAAGATGTGAGCACTTTACTGAAAGCCCTGAATCATCTTGTAAACCAAGGACACACTGTCGTTGTAATTGAACATCATGTTGACGTTTGGAAAGCCGCAGATCACATAGTTGAAATGGGTCCAGGGGCTGGTGCGCATGGGGGTACAATTGTCTTCAAGGGAACGCCCGAAGAACTCGCCTTTGCAAAGGTCTCCACGAAGTCTCAACAATTCTTGTTGCCAAATCATGGTGTATCATCATAATATAAGGTGTGTTTTCGTCTATGAGGTAAGTGTGTATACAATTGGTTTATTGGGTTTGTTTGGCTGTCTTCCAAAGTACTTGGGCAATCAATGTTTGGACAAAGGAAACTGTGACTCTTTCAAGGTCACTGGTGAATCCGCGGCTTCCGAATCTCCATTTGAGATATCGAGAGACGACATCGCGATCGAAACTCGAGTCACAAACTTTCAGTTGACTGATAAAGCATTGCTTGCACAAACTGAGGTGCGAGAAACCTGCAGAGCACTTCATTTAGCAACCAAAACCTACGCGCTGACACAAGAAAAATGGTATCACAAGCCGTTTAAAGGCTACGTTTTAGAAGAACCGGTCTTTGTAAATGGTCAATACGAGCCGTGTTCAGAGTGGAAAGTAAACAGCAACATTGACTTGGGCGCGACGTTCAAAACAGTAGACGGAGCCCCCTTAGTGCACCCTCTACAACGAACACAAACGCACATCCAGCTTGGATTCTCAACGCTCGGGCTCGGAATGCTCCTTGACCCCATGACTCCACAACTCACCGTTCAAGTATTGGATACCACCAAGAAGGAAACACTGCATCTTACGCTACCAGAACGCAATGGTGATTGGGTATGTGAAACCCTCCCAACGATTGACAGAATTGTATCAAAAGGCGGATATGAGACCTGGAAGATTCTATTCAACGTAGGCGATGGTGTCGTTCCCATGGACTATATCCACGACACTGAACCGCGTTTGTTGCTTCACAAGTCCGCCATTGCTGAATGTAGCGCCTCCGAAAAGGCCTACTTACAAGGAATTATTCGTGCTTCAGCGAATGAAAACCCACAAAGCTATGGACACTTAAATTATCTGTACACAGAGCTCTTTGGTAAAAAACTAACTGGTGTACAGCGCGCGAGAGTACGGTCTGGTTCCTCTGCAAAGAGATCGTCATCAAACAAACAACGCAGTGGTTCAATCGTTGGGACATATCAGTGTACGCACAAGGGACAGATGGCGTACATGCGAATCTATCGAAATGGGGTATTCAGTCTTAAGCTGGAACTGGAAGCGGGTTCTGCACAGGGTATCTGCAAAGAGAATGCCTGCACAATTGAAGCGATCAATAGCAACGCAGTAGCCTTTACCGACAGTGTCAACAGTTTTGGGGTCAAACGCACTGGCAATGCACTCATGATCAACAACACCGTACGGTGTGAAAAGAAGTCCTAGATAGACGAACGCTTTCTCCTTTGAGGACGACCATGAAAAAGTTGATTGTAACAGGAGTCATCATTGCAGGAATTATTGTTGGAACGTTGCTACTAGACGAACAACAATCGATTCATCAATCTGAAACCATCAGTACACCTGCACCCGAACTTGGTCCACGGGCTCATAAACTCCTCCCCAATCTTAAAGAGGCCACGGTCGTAGTTCCAGATAGACCACACGACCCGATGGAAGTTTTTTCTGACACGAAAGAGGAAACAATTCGCCGCGTTCGTTCGTTTACTGTCTCCACCAACAGTCTTGGTTATCGAGACGATGAAACAGATGGCGGTAATGTAGACATCGTTTGTGTTGGTGACTCTGTCACATTTGGATGGGGCGTCACACAGGAAGAGTCCTATCCACAAAGACTCGAACAGGAGTTGAATCTCAACGTCTTAAACACGGGTGTACCAGCCTTAAAACCGGAGCATGTCGAAGCCTATATCAATGGAATCTTAGCAAATGTGAAACCGAAGATTCTCCTTGTGGCCATGAGGCCAAACTGGATGACCCCCAATCCTCTACAAGGATATGTACAAACGATGACGCGGATACATCGGACACTGACTCAACAAAACATCCAGATGGGACTGATATTGCCTCCACTTGCAAGTTTTGACCCAAAAGGACGGAGTAACAATGCTCGTGAAGTAGCCTTCTTGCGAAGAGAACTTGCGACCGTCCCCATGCTGGATACAACGCCGATATTTGATGCCAATCTGCCATCTGGAGGGGTCTCATTCAATCTCAAGAATGGCATGCAACAAATGATCGACAGAAACACTGGAAATGTGATCGCCGAAGGACCTCAGCCCCCTCCTCCTCGTCATCGTCGT
>CALDQI010000217.1:0-3643 GCA_937911635.1 uncultured Pseudomonadota bacterium
GAGATCATGGAGATGGCCGATGATGACACGCTGATTTTATTGGACGAGATTGGTATGGGCACTGACCCTGCACAGGGTGCAGCATTGGCTCAGGCAATCCTTGAGCAGTTGCTGGTGCAAGGCTCCAAAGTTGTGGTTACGACTCACTTCACCCGTCTGAAAGCGTTTGCATCTACAGATCCTCGATGTGCCATGGCGGCGATGCACATTGTAGAAGGCATACCAACGCACAAACTCCAGTGGGGGGAGGTTGGTGAATCTGAAGCGCTTGCTCTCGCTGAACGGATGCGACTGCCAGAGTTTTTGATTCTTCGGGCTCGAAGTTTACTCAATACCGGTGAGCGGCAGCTATCTGATTTGATTTCACAGATTGAAGATCAGCGACTGCAACTCGATAAAGAACGTCAGGAAGCGGAGTTCATTCGTTCAGAACTTCAGCGTCAACAAGCCGTTTGGGAACGAAAAAATCGCATGTGGGAAGAGCGCAAGACCAAACTTGAGGAAAAACTCAAACAAGATACTCGTTCAGAGTTGAAGTCCATCGAACATAGAGCCAACAAGCTGTTGAAACAAATTAGAGAGGGAGGCTCTCTAAAGGAGGCCCGTCGCAAAGCCACTGCACTCAAAGGATTGCGAGAAGAATTGACCCCTGCCAATGCTAGACCCGACCCCATTTCCGAGGACGTAGTATTACATGTTGGTGACAAAGTACATGTCATTTTACTGGATGCCTCAGGAGTCATTCAATCACTATCTGGCAACAAAATGGATGTTGTGGTCAACGGAATGAGTATGCGTGTTTCCAGAGAGGATATAGCCATGCCTACTGCGGGCTCTCATCCGATGAAGAATAAAAACTCCAAATCTACTCAATCATCCGCTAAGGTCAACAGTTCTAAGAAGTCAAAAAAAACCAAGAAGTCTGGGAGACATCAACAGACCAAAGTGGTAGAAATAACCGTCGTACGCTCCTCACACAATACCTGTGATTTACGCGGTGCTCGCGTTGAAGAAGCCTTTGTGACATTGGAACAGTACTTTGATCAGCAAATATTGAGGGGACGCAAGAGAGTTTTTGTGTTGCATGGACATGGAACTGGAGCTCTGAGGTCCGGAATACGAGGATGGCTCAGTTCTTCCGGATATGTTGCAGATTGGAGACCGGCCAAAGCGGATGAAGGTGGAGACGCATTTACAGTGGTGGATTTGAAATGAACCTAATCGAGACAACATTGTGGCTTCCTCCCAACGTGGTGGATGTATACGTGACAGATGTAGATGGAGATGGTGAAGCGGATGTGGTGGTTGCCGCCAAGGTGTCGAGTGCTGAAGTTCCAGCACCGATGGAACTGTTTGTGTATCAGTACCGCGAAGAAACGTGGACCAAAACCAAACAAATCCCACTCGGGAGAGAAGCTCTGTTTTGGGAAGCAGATAGAGGCCTTTGGGCTGTTGATGCGAATGGTGTACGTGACCTTTGGAGTGATCAACGGATTGTTTCAGTCAATACTTGGCTCACCGGTTTGCATCAAACTTCACCCAAGCATGCTGACATCGTTCATGACACTGATTCTGATGGAACTGTTGAATGGTTGGTTCATACAGGAACGGGTGTTTCTGTCTACGAGATGGGTGACCTAGTCTTGTCCAGTTCACAACCGGTCAATGGGTCTATCCGACAATATACCAAAACTGGAGGGGTTCAATTGGAAGTGGCCCAACGTGCCAAGCCGATCGTATTTGCAGACTGGAATGGTGATGGAATACAGGAGTTGTGGTGGTTGACTGGCGACCAGGCAATGGTTCAAGGTTTCGAAGGACAGACCACGATCGATTTGCCAATCAATGTGGATCCTCAGTATACGACGAGACCATCTAGAGAGCTTAGTTGGATTCAATATCGCGATGTGAATGGAGATGGATTTACGGATATGGTTTGGCAGTACTGGGTGCGTGGTGAATCGTGGTTTGGTTCTACATCTGAGATCGGGATGTCGTTATCAGACGGTGTGTCTTTTCAAACTCCGATAACCATGTCTGTTAAAAGGGCGGTATTGGATGTTCGTCTTCAAGACTTGGATAGCGATGGAGATCTAGATTTATGGTTGTTGGGTACAGATCTGGGGATTGCAACGCTGAGTAAAACGTTGTTGACTCAACAAGCGACCGCATCTCTGTCTGTTCACACCTTTGATGACACATCCTTTTCCAAGCGCGCTACCGCAGATTGGGAGGTGTCAATTCCCATTGGTCAAGATGATGCATTTGATTATCAAACGATACCCGATCGGAATGGGGATTCTAGAGTAGAACTGGCGGTGTTACTTGGGACAGAAGCCAGATTGTATGGGTCAACCGATGACTCTTGGAGTCTTGCAGCTCAATCGTCGCTTCAATCGCGCGGCAACTGGATTCGAGCCAACAATTTACGTTCGAACAAGTGGCTACCGGTATGGAGTTCAGGACGCTCTACCGTATCCATGTTGTATGTAGAATGAGTTGGAGAGGCTGTGAAGTTTGAAGTACCGAGAGATGTTCCCCCATTAACTGATGAAGATAGGCGTTTCATTCATGAAAGTGTCGAAGTTCATGATGGCTTTGTGTATTTTCACAGAGTGCCGAATCCAACAGAAGCCTCTGTCATCTACTCGACAGACTATATAATCGAGTTGTTAACTGCTTCTGGATACACGGCCCTTGTACTAGATTTTACAGGACGACACTTGGTGAATCATCAGTTGCGTCGCCTAATGCTGAGCCGAGCTTCGGACATGATTAAGCATATTACAGACGTGGCGATTGTGTTGGATGGTAATTCTTTTCGACGTGTGGTCATCGATTTTTTTGTTCGTGCTTACATTCGTCGGCACGACTGCACTGTAGAATTCTTTGCTGCAAAAGAAGAGGCAATAGCTCATATGAATGAGTCTGTGCAATCACACTTATAGACAGGGCAATCTGATACCTGATTGCTTAATCCTAAGTAATTTGGAGTATAGACTTGGGACGGTCCTGTTCCCAACATGGCTTTGTATCGATGGTGTACTTATGCAAGCAGAGCAGGAAACTCTATGTATCGCCGCATTGCCTGTAAAAACTCAGCCCCGAGTGCACCGTCAATGACGCGATGGTCACATGTCATGGTCACCTTCATTCTCCAGCCTACGGTCAATGCTCCATCCACAACTACAGGCTCTTGTTGCATTGAACCAACCGCCAAAATGGCAGCGTTGGGTGGATTGATGATGGCGGTGAAGTGTTCAATCTGCATCATGCCCAGGTTGGAGATGGTGAAGGTTGAGTTGCTGTATTCTTCCGCCGATAGTTTACGATCTTTTGCACGACCCGCCAGTTCACGTGTCTGGACTGCTAGTGAAGCGAGAGGCTGCTGATCCGCATTGCGAACAACGGGGGTGATCAATCCATCGGGAAGCGCTACTGCCATTCCAACATCGACTCGACCGTGTTGAATGATGGCTTCATCGGTCCAAGAGGCGTTGACACCCGGCACATCTTTCAATGCCTTGGCTGCCGCTTTGATAACCAAGTCATTGTAACTGACCTTTTGTCCAGCGGCTTTCATTTGGTTTCGGAATGCAACCAGATTGTCGCAGTTAAAGGAGGCATTCAGGAAGAATGCCGG
>CALDQI010000218.1:0-6903 GCA_937911635.1 uncultured Pseudomonadota bacterium
ATTATCTCCACCTTTGTCTGATAATTTTTTTCTTTGATTAACACCAAATTTGTGTTGTTCATCAATTATAATCAATCCTAATTTATTGAAAATAATTTTTTTTTGAAATACAGCATGAGTACTAAATATTATATCTATCTCATTATCAGCTAATTTTTCTATTATTTTTTTTTTATTTTTATTTTTACTTGAAAGAATTTCGATATTGATATATCGATTCGTCAGGCAGATCGTTTGAAAGAGCAGTTCGGTTCAGCCGATACAAAACCATCCGTGAAAAGTGTGGAAGTCATCGGCCGTTCTGTTCGGGAGTCTTTTCCAACAATCAAACACATTGCGCAAAATGAGGTTTGTACTGGCATCATGATTGGGGTGGAGATGTGGCTGGGCGCAGTGGAGGCATTCTTTGACGAACTTCCGATGGAGTTGTCGACAGATATCCTGCAAACCGGAGTCTTTCTGGTTGGAGGATCTGCCAATCTAGATCAACTCGATTGGGTCTTGTCACAACGTTTGGGCTTGATGGTCATCGCTCCTGAACATCCAGAGGAACTGAGTTTGTTGGGTGCTGCACAAGTGTAATAGAGTATTGAACTTTGAAACTTAAAGTGTAAAAATACAAAAAAGGAGCCTAGGGCTCCTTTCAATTTCAAACCGAAAACGATTCAACACTCAGAACTGTGTCCGTGATTAAACATGGTTGCTCAGGAATGAGTCAAGATCTGTTCTGTTTAAGGCACCCACTCTTCGATCTACAGGCTCACCGTTTTGAAATAGGATCAAAGCAGGAATATTGCGGATATTATATTTTGCGGCCAGTCCACGCTCATTTTGAACATCGAGTTTGGCTATGGTCAGTTTTCCAGAGTATTCCATAGCTGCAGTATCAAGCATAGGAGCGATCATTTTACAGGGACCACACCACTCTGCCCAAAAGTCTACAAGTACAGGAACGGGACTATTCAACACTTCTTTGTCGAAATTTGATGAGTTTACTTCGAGGGTATTACCAGCCATTGGCTCTCCATAGTTTAGGGGTGCTGTTATAGTACGTTGTGAGATTCACAATATCTAATTGACAAATACAATCTAGATTGTGGCGAGAGAAATATATAAAACCGATTCAATGATGTATTGAAACTGTTATGCCACTCTATCGTATATATATGCACAACCTTGTAAAGTCAAGAGGGAACAGGTTATCCAACTAGACGTTTAATTGATGTATAACAATGGAGAAATAATCATGAGTGTGACCCTGCTGCAAAAGATGGACAATGCCACGCATTCTAAACTGTCTGGAGCTCTTGAAACCCATTCCATTTCGGCTCAGTTGGTCGATGCTGTGTCGGGGGAACGTACATTTCAACGTAAGTACGGGCGGGCAGATACCAGTATGGTGATTCGGTTTGAAGGCGGTGAGTTAACCGGGTTTTATGGTTCTGTAGTAGACGGTTTGGACACACACACCTGTGAGCAGGGGATTGCGCATCTCATGGCTGCTGGGTCTACATATGAAGACACGCTGCAGCAAATTAAACGTGACCTCATATGTAAACTGACAGACTTGCCTCCCAAGACCACTTTTCAACCAGATCAATCAGATTTGGGTCGGTCTCTTCCAGTACCAATCAAAATGGGTGAGGAATTGGCGGGTATTCTGAAATCAAAACAAGTTGAAGAGGATATGCTTCGCCAGTATGGTCTCGCTTTGTCAGAGCGAATTGTGTGGACGGTATTGTCTTTTGATATAGCGAAGGTACGATTGTCGCTTCAATTGTTGAAAGATTATAGGAAGATGCAGGGGGCGAGTACTGTTGGGCAGGCTTTGGATGTGGACAATAGAGTTACAGATATGTGGCGGTCCTTCGATGTCTTTATTGAAATGGGATTGGTCTCATTGAACACCTCCTCATCATTGGTCAACAATGAACCTGTTGATGTAGAAAGAGTGGCAGAGTTGGAGACGACATTGGAGCGATTCAAGTCTGAACCTGCCTATACAATATTTGAGTTGACGGCTCCCAATGAGGTCAATGATAAACACATTGATCAGGTATTCAGGTCTCTTTCAAAAAAATACCATCCTGACCGTTTCGGAAAGGTTTCAATGATCGAGAAGGACTTGATTGTAGAGGTCTATTCTCAGATCAACGATCTGCATATGGAATTACAAGACGAAGAAACCCGTACTGAATTAAAGAAGCGCTTAGACGTTGAGCGTCGAGGTCTTCAGTATGTCAGTGAGGATGACGAAAAGAAGTCGGAACTATTGCAAGCGCAAGGCACATTTTTTTTCCGAAAGAAACGATATTCAGAATCGTTGGAGATGTTGGATAAAGCCTTTGAACTCAATCCCTACAATTGGAGAACCAATACGATGCGTGTGCGATGTCAGGCAGAACTTGAACAGATATCGAAATCAGAGGCTGCCGAAATCTTAGCCGGTAACAAAGATGCGAGGGGAGCCGACCGAGTAGAGTTACTTTTTCAGGCTGGTCAGTATTATTTAAAGGATGGAGAGCAGTCCCAGGCGTATGAACTGTTCAAGAAGGTGGTAGAATTGGATGATGGACACATCGATGCAAAGCGATATCTACATCTAAGAAGAAAACAAGCAACACCGAAAGAGGAAGAGGATGCAGACACCAAAAGTTCATTCTTCTCTCGATTGTTCGGCAAAAAGTAATCTGTTATCGAGTTTGGTTTTAGTCTCATGTCCATAATTTTCACAGTTCTTATTGTTGGTTACATTGTATCGAGTCTCAAAAGTGATATTGAACCGTTGCGGTACGGCTTGCTCGTTGTTCATGCACTGACGATTGCCAGTCTTTTTGTCGAAGTGAAGGTGTCTGATCCGAAATTGGGCTTGCTCCTTGTTGGTGGGATTGTATCTGCCGCCGCTGTATTTATTTCCAAAAAGGAAAAGTGGAAAACGATGGTGGCACCCTTAATGGGAGTCGTATCAATACTACTGACGTTGAGTCTACTCGCACCGGTACCATCAAACTCACCGCTTGAAGTCCAAGCCTGGGTGGCCATGCACATCCTTTTAATATTACTCGGATATCTAGGATGTATCGCTGCAGGGTTGCTTTCCGGAGTGTATATTTTCGTGCAGCATAAACTAAAGGAGAAATCACTGAAGACAGTTGTGAGATATCCTCCACTGAGTATACTTGAAAAGTATTTTTCAGTTGGGATTTGGCTTGGTGTGTTGGGGTTGTTCACGGGTGTAACTTCAGGTGTCCTATGGGGGCTTCACACAACGAGTTTGACATGGGATTTCACGACCATCAGTTCACTTGTCCTTCTTGGCTGGTATAGTATCGCTCTATTTGGCAAAATTTCCGGACGGAGTCCCCGGTGGGGTGCTTGGATGTCTGTAGTGGGCATCAGTGGGTTGATGATTTGCTTTTTCTTAAGTGCTGTAATTGGTAGTTGGCATGTTGGGACGGTATGATGAGCATATTCTCGATCGGCGTTAACCATCAAACTGCTCCATTGGCTTTTCGTGAACAAGTGGCTCAGGCCGTGCAAAATCTGATGGAGACCAATCGCTCCTTTACAGAGCAGCACTCTCTTTCAGAAATTGTAACGATCAGTACATGCAATCGAGTCGAGTTTTATTGTGTCTGTCCTAAGGGAACAGATCAAGAAATCGTGTTTGATTGGTTAAATCAACATGGTGTTCGCCCCGAACGAAAGTACTTTTATTGGTACAATGGTCAGGCTGTCGTGCAACATTTGTTTCGTGTGGTATCTTCTCTAGACTCGATGATTTTGGGGGAGAATCAAATCGTCTCGCAAGTTCGAAACGCCTTTCAGTGTGCAGAGCGGAGTGCATCGGTTGGTCCAATCTTACGTCGAATTTTTGAAAACTCCTTTGTTGTAGCCAAGAAGATTCGAACGGAAACCAAGATATCCGAAGGTGCAGTCAGTATTGGGCGAGCAGGTGTTGATTTGTCTAGGCAGGTATTGGGCGATATCTCCAACAAGACCGCAATGATCATTGGTGCTGGAGAGCACGGTCAGTTGATTGCTAAGAACCTTCGCAGTAAAGGAATGAGTGAGTTATACGTTGCAAATCGGACTTATGATCGAGCGGTATCGCTGGCCCAAGATTTTGGAGCCTTTCCGATCAAACTTGCAGATGTGCCAAGATATTTAGAGAGGTGCGATGTCATTGTATCTTCGATTGGCGGCGGCGAGTATGTAATTCATCGTAAGCATGTTGATGTGGCACTGAAAAATAGACGGTACAAACCACTTGTTTTTATTGATTTGTCTGTTCCAAGGGTCTTTGACGTTGAGATTCACGATTTAACGGACGCGTATCTCTTTGATGTGGACGATCTGCAGAGCATTACCGCTCAAGGTGTCAGCAAACGAAAACAAGAGGCAGAGACCGTAGAAACGATCGTAGAGACGGAGGTTGAGCAATGTTGGAGTCGACTCTTTGCAGATCAGCACAATCATTCGATTGGAACAGTCTTTCAAAACGCTTCCACAATTGTGGCTCAAGAGATCGAACGTCTGCAAACTCAAACTGAACTATCAGATGCAGAACTGGAGATGGTTAAAAAGTCTATGAACAGCATTGTGAAAAAGATCCTTCATCATCCTGTACAGCATGCACAGTACTTAGCAAAATCACATCAAACAACCGAATTACAACAGTATCTTTCTACCTTAGTTAAAGGGAGAGATAGGTCAAGGAAGGAGTAGGTATGGAAAAGTTAATATTGGGAACGCGTGGTTCAAAATTAGCAATCGCCCAGTCTTCTTGGGTTGCCAAAGAGATAGAAGCGGCGACCGGAGTGCCTGTTGAGTTGAAGATTATCACTACCCGAGGTGATGTTGTTTTGGACAAGCCACTTGCAGAGATTGGAGGCAAAGGTCTCTTTACCTATGAGTTAGAACAGGAATTGTTACATGAGACGATCGATTTTGCTGTTCACTCATGCAAGGACCTTCCGACTGAAAATCCAGAAGGGTTAGACATCGTGTGTTATCCAAAACGTGAAGATCCAAGAGATGCACTTGTGGGTCAGGGATTGCGTGATGGGTTGGTTATTGGGACTGGTTCGGCAAGACGCCAAGCTCAAATACAACGGTTGTTTAAGGGAGAATTTAAAGGCATTCGAGGGAATGTAGATACCCGAATACGAAAAATGGAAGAAGGACAATATGATTCAGTCGTGTTGGCGATGGCGGGTTTAAATCGGATTGAAATTCAAAGGGATGATGTGTTTCCATTGACGATTCGTCAATGTGTTCCTGCACCTGCTCAAGGGGCGCTTGCACTGCAAGCAAAGTCAGACAGAACCGAAGTGATTGATGTTTTGAAGCAGATTGAATGTTCTACAACTCGAGTTTGTGTGGAAGGGGAACGACACTTTTTGCATCTCATCGGTGGAGGATGTCATGCCGCTTTGGGTGCACATGCTTATCCAATTCATAATGGTATCCGCATGTTTCACGTATTTTATCAAGAAGGCGACAAAATTTTCGAATTCGAAAAATCCACTGAAAATGATGACAATGTTAAGGGGTTGGCTGAAATTTGTGCCCAGAAAATATTTGAAGCAATAGGACAATAGAGTGAGACAACGTCCTATCTTTCTTCATGCAACAAGCCGTTCGAAGGTGTTGCAAGGATTGAATGGTTGTTCTGCTGTTGATGTATTTCAGGTTCGGATGTACAGAACGGAACTTTTGGGGTCTGTTACCATTCCATATATTCATGAATCAGTGGTGATTTCATCACAAAGAACGATACCTTGGTTGGAAAAATCACCGGCTGTCATTGAGTCTCTAAAGAGTAAGTCTGTTTTCGTTGTTGGGAAGCAAACGGCAGCTCTTCTAATTGAGATTGGTATAAAGCCATATTTCGTATCTGCTTCTGGATTTAATGGTTTGAAACCATCTTTGGAAGATAGAGTTGTGACCATTATCGGTTCTGAAACCTTAGCAAAGCCCAGTGTACAATACTTGTCTCAGCATCCTGAAAGCAATCATCTGACCGTTTATAGACGAATTTGGATGAACACTGTATTGCCTTGTTTGCCTGAAGTGGTTGACGTTGTCCTAGGTACGAGTCCATCGATTGTCGATGGTGTGGTAAAGTATGGTATTTCAAAGGATGTTTTGCTTCTCGTATTGGGTGAGACCACTAGGAATCATGCCATTGATTTGGGTTTCAACAATGTTAGGATAGGTGTAGTTGGTTCTGTGAAAGAGACATGTGAATGGTTTCTACGTGAAGGACTGGATTTAGTGAACAAAAGGTAGAGGTGAAACATGACCAGAAAAGAACAGATCTTTGCAAAGTTAAAGACCGGTTTGGAACCCACACATCTAGATGTGACAGATTTTAGTCATCAACATGCTGGTAGAGATGGCACAGAATCACACATTACCGTGACTATTGTGAGCCCAAAGTTCGATGGCATCCGAACCCTTCAGCGACATCGATTGATATATGGTGCTTTGGCTGAAGAACTACAGAATGGACTGCATGCTCTTCAAATTCATGCTTATACAGAGAAGGAAATGCAAACGGCTGAGATTGAACCACCACCTCGTTGTAAGGGGGGACACTAATGATATGGCTGTTTTTTGCATGTACAAATGATAAGGATTCCGCTGCAATCCAAGAAGGGGATACTTCAAGTGAAGTTGCTATAGAGCGTCCGACGGTTTCTCTGGATGACATGATGTTTCATTTGAACAATCTGGACTCACTTGGTCAAGACAATTCAAACAATCGTGCTCTGGGTACGAGTGGGGGGTTGGCAACGCGGACATATTTGAAAGAGACACTGTCTGATTTGGGCTATCGGGTATGGACGGAGCCTTTCGTGCTTTCCTTCTTTCAAAATCTGTCAGACCCCCTTCTCC
>CALDQI010000219.1:0-4504 GCA_937911635.1 uncultured Pseudomonadota bacterium
TGTGCCACTAGACGGGCCGGATACCTGGACCGGAGGTACCTTATTTCCACAAAGTTCAAAGAAAATAGCCCGAGCCATCAACGCTGCCAGTGGACAAACTCCCATCGTTGTACTTGCAAACCTAAGTGGATTTGACGGCTCCCCAGAATCACTACGACGACTACAGTTAGAGTACGGTGCGGAGATTGGTCGCGCTGTCGTCAATTGTGAATCTCCAATTGTATTTGTGGTCATTGGACGCTATCATGGCGGTGCCTATGTCGTGTTCTCCAAGGCTCTCAATCCAAACATTACCGCAATGGCTGTCAAAGGCTCTTTTGCTTCGGTCATTGGTGGTGCACCGGCTGCCGCTGTTGTCTTTCCGCGAAAAGTTCGTCAGTTGGTGGCGGCTGACGATCGCCTCAACACCCTACAAGAACGACTGGCCAACGCTCGGAGTTCAGAGAAACCATTGCTATTGGAAGAGCGAAACAGGCTCTTGCTCGAAATCACACTCGAAAAGAGAGGGGTCATTGCTGCGGAGTTTGATGCAATCCACAGCGTGGAACGAGCGATTGAAGTCGGTTCATTAGACGCCATCATTGAAGCGAATACACTGCGACCAGCCATCATCGATGCTCTGGAAAAGGGACTGAGCAACCTACAAATTGACTCCTGAACCACTTCTATCAATCGATCTAGAAAAGATACCCAACCTTAAATCGTAGAGTGTAAATGGATCCATGCTTCGGCTGTATATTGAAACCGTCCAAATCAAAGAAGGTCGTTGGAGCCACGTAAAACTCTCCTGCAACATCTAAAAATGGCTTGGGTTTCCATTGCGACCCCAATGAGACAGTGGGGCCTGCATATGGAACCGTGTTGTTGGAAACCACAGCATCATCGTCAATATAGAAAAATGTACTGACATCAAGCCATCCTGCGGATGCGTAATGGGTAAATAGACCACTCTTGTATCCAACAGAAGCATCCAATCCGAAGGTCGACCCCAGATATAAATCGATGTATGCTGGGTCCTCAATATCAAATGGGGTCGCAATTTCACCCACCGTACGCATCAGTGTTGCGTGATAGCGAATTCCCGTTTGCCACTTGCCTTCTGCAAGATCGGCATACCCCGCTCCAGCCTCCATAGACACCATGACGTTTCGTGTACCACCAATCGGTACTGGCGGGACATAACCAAACCCAGCATACGGTACAATAGACTTACCGTTTGCCAAATCGATACTTGGAAATGCAAACGAACCCCGTGGTCTAGGCAGTACTGGAGTTTTGTTGGTGTCTTCTGTTTTGGTATAGCTCAATACCAATCGTTGTTCACACTTTAACTGAGGCATTCCAGACATCTCTAGCGCCAATGATCCTGTTCCCGGTTCATGTGGAATCGGCGCATGCAATGCCGAAAAGGTTGTCGCCAATGAGTAGAAGTTGAGCAAATAGTTGTTTTGTTGAACTTCAGAGTACCCTTCTGGTGCTGGACCGGCTGTACCATCACCATCTGTATCGGCAATCTCCATACAAACAGGATCTACATAGGCAGAGGCAGATGAGAGGAAGACGGAAAGTATCAGTAGCATCGGATCTCCAGATTAATGTTGCGCCTTTTCAATATACCTGATCGGGTAAGAATCTAATTGGACTTTTTTGTGTATTGATATACTGTACACAGAGCATATTCGAATGGAGTACTGATGACCATCTCAATACCTGTGTCGCGTCGAGTTCACAAAGTGCTATCAAGGGTACTGATCCAGAAGTATTAATTTCAACCGTTGTTGGAGAATGATCGTCATGAATGATGAAGATTGGATGAAAAAACGCTCATGGCGCAAAGGCTCGGGTTGTGCCTTTGCACTAGTAGCGTTTGTTGGGCTGGGCTGGGCATCTCAGTTTATCAGCATATTGGGATAAAGAATGTCCGTTCTGTGGGTTGCCATATTGGCTGGTTCGATGGCTATCTTTGCCACGGTATGCATTGAGCGATTTGGTGGCAGGTTGGGTGGTCTACTCGGATCTCTCCCAACGACTATCGTTCCTGCATCCTTAGGGTTTCACTCCCATGCGGCAAATGAGGTAGAACTCTCCGCATCTCTAGCCGTTGTACCCATTGGCATGCTCATCAACGCCATCTTCTTATATGTTTGGCGAATACTCCCTCCAAAGCTACCAGTCAGGTTTTCCCTATACACCAGATTACTAACCATGAGCTCTGCGGCCTTGTTGATATGGGCCATCTGTGCGTTTTCCTTCGTTCTATTCATGGATTTTATTGCCATAGAACACGTGATATGGGTCGGAATCATAGGGCAATCTATCTTAAGTGGATTTGGCATATGGGCTTGTAAAGATGGTGTCCCAGCACCAAAAGGAAAACGACCTGTTAAGCCACTCGTCTTGCTGTCACGAGGGCTCTTAGCAGGAGTGGCAGTCGGTTTCTCCGCGTGGATTTCTGGACTAGGCTATCCGATTCTTGCCGGAATGGCATCGGTGTTCCCTGCCATATTTTTGACGACAATGGTGTCTCTCTGGCTCTCACAAGGTGAATCCGTTCAATCTGGTGCCGTCGGACCAATGATGCTGGGGTCCAGCAGCGTCGCGCTTTATGCCTTACTCTGTATTGCCACCTTTCCCACAACTGGATTGTGGATGGGGGCCATCAGCGCTTGGATCGGCTCAATCCTACTGATTTCTGTTCCCGCTTGGCTCTGGCTTAAACGGATGCAATAATATCAACCTACGTCGCCAACTCTGTTCCCAACCATCTCCAGACCAGTGAACAGCGTGTTCAATCAGGATTTATCAGACTGCTCTACCTGATCGCCTTCTTCCACTGAAACTTCATCACTGCCCTCAGAAAAATTATTTTCTGGTGCTGGTGCCCAGTCTTCCTCTGGATCGGCTTCCGATCCACCATCACCAACAGGCCCCTCAGATATTGTTTCGACAGTGTCATCTGTGGATTGAACATCTTCGACCACCTCTTCGACCACCTCTTCTGAATTTGACTCCGGAGATTGATGGGACTCTTCTTCTGAGTCTTCTCGATTCGACCAATATTCATAGACCCCTGTGTTGGTTGTCCCCAACTTTCGCAATAATGGAGCCGGTATATAACGAGAGCCGTGTTTGGCAGCATAATCATCCATATCAGAGACCACACGTTTCGTGCCTATACTATCTATGTGGGCAAAAGGACCACCAGTAAACGGAGGGAAACCAATTCCCATGATGGCACCCAGGTCTCCGGCTTCTGGATCCCGTAGAACCCCTTCTTGCAAACAGTACATCGCTTCATTCATGAAGATAAACTTCATGCGACGTGCCAATATTTTTCGGCTCTCAATATTGGTCGTTCGGGCCTTAACCTTCGGCAAATGTCGCTTGATGCTTTCATCGACAACCTTCTTACCATTCACCATTTTAGACTTGCCATTTTCATACACGAAGAACCCCTTTTCGTTCTTCTTTCCGAAACGTTTCTCGGCAATAAAATTATCCATGGTTGTCATGTCTGGGAACTCCATGCGGTCCCCATAATACTGCTGCATAACTCGCAGGATCTTTGCACCAACATCGATACCAACTTCATCAAGCAACGTGATTGGCCCAACTGGGAAGCCAGATTCCATTGCAGCTTGATCAATGTCGAGTGCATCAAACCCTTCCAGCAACATGAACATGGCTTCTGTTAAGTATGGAGCCAAGGCACGAGTAGTGTAAAAACCGGCACAATCATTGACAATAATCACATGCTTACCCATCTTCCGGGCGAGTTTTGAGATGGTCTTCGTCACTTCTGGACTCGTGTGCTCCGTAACGATCAACTCTACTAAAGGCATCTTCTCGACGGGGCTAAAGAAATGCATACCAATGACCCGCTCAGGATGCTTCGCCTTAGCGGCAATTTCTGTGATGGGTAAAGACGAAGTATTGGTCGCAAAGATGGCTCTTTTATTGGTTTGAGACTCAATCTGCAAAACCATATCTTGTTTGAGTGCCAAGATTTCAGGCACTGCTTCAATCACGACGTCAGCATGAACGAATCCGTGAAAATCCAGACCGCCACTCAATCTATTCATTCTTTCATCTCGGCCGGCCTTCGGATATCGACGCCGTTTAACAGCCTTGGAGAAATAGGTGTTGGCATAGCCATAGGCCGTTTGCAGCCCCTCGTAAGAAATGTCCTTCATACGAACGGTAATGCCTTTGTCAACGAGGACCGTACCAATCCCCCCTCCCATCAAACCGGCGCCTAAGATACCAACATGTTGAACTGTACGCTCTTCTACATCCGCTGTATTGTCGCCATCATCCTTCTTCAAGTGGGTGATGCAATGAAAGAGATGACGTAGCCCTTGAGATTCGGGTGTCATTAACAATTCACCGAAACCGCGAGCCTCTGCTTCATCAGTATCCCTTTTCAAAACGTCAATGATCTTTAGCGGGGCTGGATACAAACCACTGGTTTGCTTCATGACACCGTCAATCGCCTTTTTAAACA
>CALDQI010000220.1:0-2226 GCA_937911635.1 uncultured Pseudomonadota bacterium
TATACCAAACTTGGTGTTTACTGGAAGCCGCTAGTGGGCGGAGGAGCCCTGTGGCTACTTCTGAAGGCCAATGCATCAATGGACCCCCTCTCACTTTCTAGAGAGTGGCTGACGGTTGTTCAAACCTGGACACATACTGGCACCTATTGGATCATGACATCCACACCGTTACAGCCCGTTCCTGAAACCGTATCTATTATTGGGCTTCTAGTGACTGCAGTCATGATGTTCTATACCAGAAATCGAACAGGCTATATGGGGCTAATCATTTTTCTGGTTGGTGGAGTACTAGCCGCCATCGCGTCAGAAGAATCAATGACGTTGGGCTTTCGGTACCTATGGATTCCAGTCTTTGGTCAGATCCTCTGGCTGGTCAATTCGTTACCAAATAAAACAATGCCCGTCTTTATTCTACCGTTCATCCTACTGGGGTTTCAAACACTTGAAGAGCGAACACACTGGACTGACAACACCGAATTCTGGGAACATGGGTACAACCACCATCCAAATCAACATACCGCTTGTGGTGCATTTATGACCCTGCGAGAGACCCCCTCATTGGCCATAGACAAACTCAAACGTAGTATTACTGCACCACCAAAACTTCATTGTTGTGCACAAGCCTCTAGATATCCACTAGAAATTGGAGAGATGACACTCGCAATCGAAATGGGAACTGAGGCCATAGAAAATGGTTGCCCCAAGATTCCAGAGCTCCTTGCACCCATGGCTATGGCTACAGCCGTGACGGGAGACTGGTCCGGAAGCATGAATATACTTTCCGACTATTCAACCGATCCATTTGGATACAAACCCCTTCTGGAAACGGCATATGGATTCCAACACAATGACGAAGCCCCTTTGAAACATTGGGCTACACCTGAAAATCCACTTCTACCAGGCAGTACTGCCACAGAACGCGAAGAGATGCTGCGACGCCAAGCCAACGATTTATTGCAGATGATTGAATCGTATTCTCATTCAGAATAATGCCGAATAAACTCGACTCGATCACGCAGCTCCTCTATCCGATTGGACGTCTCCAAATCACCCAACAGTCGTGTGGCCTTTTCAACATCGTTCTTTTGCAAGGCAGCATACAGCTTCAAAAATGCAAAGTGCGAGCGCAATTCCTCCGGCCAAACGTGAGAGGATGTTCGCTGTAACAACAAATCATATTGTCCTAAATTCGCTTGATTGACGGCCAACAAGTACTCATAGAGTGTCCCATTTGAATAGTGAACCTTGAGCCATTCAATTCTTCTGACGGTATTGAACGTTGGGTTGAAATACTCGAAGCCTGAATGGTCCAATAGCAGCTGTCTTTGAACCAAAAATCTTCTTTTCCAAGCCTGACTCATTGGCCATGATTCCAAATCATCCAAAGCGGACAATGCTTCTACCTCTTTGCCCGTTGTTAGTGCTTGAGTAAGGTACAAATCCATCCAATATACGTCCGAACTCTCATCCATAGTTACAGGTGGTTGAATGGTTTTACCAAAGTGTTCTAAACCATTGTTTTCTAACAATATTTTCTGTTTCTTGCAGTCAAAGTATGGATACTCTCGCCATTCTAACAGTTCATCAATCGAACGAATGACATCATCGTATCTACGGTTTTGTTCCAATTCCTCGATGTTCCTGACCTGCTCAGCTATTCGACGAGCACATACCTTCTGAAATATACTCTTCCTATCAAATCTCATTAATATATGTTTTTTATGTATTTTTTCTATTTCTAAAGATCTAAGGTAGATTTTCCACTTATCGATGGCATCATCAATATTAATTAAATAAATCTCATAAAATTCAGAGCCTTGGTAAAACCCCTTTATTTTATCAATACCATACACATCAATAAGCCATCGAATGAAGGATCCTGTGCTCTGATAGGCTTTCCCCGAAGGATTCTTCCAAAAACCCATTGGGTCAAACGCCTCTTTTATACTTGGCAACATGCTTTCCTCCAACAACACCGATGAGACAACGTGTGGAGAATACTGGTCTTGAGGCCAATCAGCAGCGACCGCAACGCCTTCTAACAAGCCGATATTGACGATCCCATTGTTGTAGGTCGGTAACGTAAGTAGCCACCCGCCAAATGGTGCCGAGAACAAATGAGACAGCTCGTGGGCCAATGCATTGGAACCAAAGGACCAACGAAGGTGCATTTGATGTGTCCATGGTCTTGCAACAAAAGTATTTCGCGTGCCAATTAACCGTTGT
>CALDQI010000221.1:0-3074 GCA_937911635.1 uncultured Pseudomonadota bacterium
ATGAGAGTTCCATCGGGAGAGTGAGCGACACCATTGTATGGAGTGACCTTTTCACCGGTACATTGTACAATAGGAGTTGGTTTATCCTCTTTAAAGTCAACAAAATGGAGACAATCTTCATCAGAGTACATCTTTTCATCGTCTATGATGGTTCTCTTGGATTGTAACAGAGGACCTTTGAGGTCAAATTTAAACTCCAATAGTTCAACATCGAGGTTTTCTATAGAGCCTTCTGGGAACGGAATATGGGTGACACCAAACTTATATTCTCCTGACAGTCTGGCTTTACCACCACCACCTTCGTAATCACAAGGATTGGCAAACGATAGTCCGATTTGGTTGTCCTTTGAATGTTCCAATACATCACATAAATAGAGTTCTTCATCAAACGTGACCGTACGATGTTCTTTTGTTGATGTATTGAATAGATGAAGTGTGCTTCCTTCATGTGTGGGTACTGTTCCATAGTACCACTGATCTCGAAGTGGACCATACCTGTAGAAATCACTGTCCGAGTTTATCGAGTCGGATATATCGGCATCCGGGGTATACAGATTAAATGGATAGGAAGGGTGTATGTGATCAGAATAATCGATGATTTGAAGTTCACCAGTGTTGTTGCCTGCAATGAGGATGCCATCTTTTGGATGATGCAGGGCAATGATATCACTCTTGAACTTATTCAAGATCAGGCTTTGGTCGCTATCTAAGTGCTGCAGGATGATTTGTTCTTCTTTGCTGTATCCCCACCATTGTCCCTGTTCTAGAGACTGTATTTGTGTTCTGTTCGGTAAGTTGTACTGTTCCTTTGTAAACACTGAGGTTTCGAGTGTGGTCCAATTTAATCGAACGTGATCATCCGTTCTGGGATTCTCTGCGATGACAATCGAATCAGTACCGTCTAAATTCCAAATCTGGGCTCGTCGTTTAGCCTTCTGTTCGGTTTCATAAATTAATGTACCGGCCTGGTTTGGGACAGAGTATTTCCAAACGCTTACAACATCCCTAAATAGTAAGGTATCGGTATTTATCCAAGCAATATCTGAAATTATACTGGTATCAAATTCTTCGCCGGGGATGTGATTTGGATGAACAAACGTAACGGGGGAAGTGGAGTCTTCTGCAAATAAATCAAAGACCGTTAGCGATGAACGATGGGCAATCGCTAGGTATTGATCGCTTTGTGATAAGGAAATGGCTCCGATATCACTCTGTGAGACCTGAAGAAGTTCAGTACGGGTTCCATTGTCCAGTCCAAGTGATATTACACTGCCCTCTGTATACAGAAACAGACGGTTGCTGGCTTGGTGATAGGCGAACAACCGTGAATAATCAAAGTCTTTATTGGTAAACGGGATGGTTCTCAACATCCCTTGCGGTTCACCACTGGCGCTTAATATTTGAATGTTGATATCATCGGACCGTTCTACATCTAGGACCAAAATCTTAGATTCAGTTATCCATTTCACCTCAACAGGTCGTCCTTGTGTAGTGTGTGACCAAAGGAGTTCCCCCGTATCTAGACTGTAACTGCGGATTTCATTATTGCTGTATCCAACCACAACCGAGTGTTGATTCGTTGAGATTGTATAGACCTCTCCACCATCATAGGGAATTAATTTTGATGGGACGACTTTTGTTCCAAGTCGGAACAGATGATGGATGTCTTGAGCCTCACTGTGTCCGTGGCTATCTTTGATCTGGAGTCGTGTATACTCTTTGTCCTTTACGTCAATATAGGCTCGTTTGAGGGCAAAAGCCTGTGAATAGGAACCTTCACTTTCCAGTTTGTCAATCTTGGAATCGATGGCTTGAAGTTTCGAACGGACTCTGGATACTCGAACAGACTTTTCTGCTTCGACCGCTCGATCACGTTCAAGTTCAACTTCGATGTGCTTTTGCGCTGTGGATATGGTACCAATCACAATTGAAACCATCAGTAGGGCAACACCCAATAGCGAAGCCAATGCAGCATTTCGATTGTTTACAAACCACTTCTCAAACTTGTCCTGCCAAGAGTACTCATACACGGAAACGGGGGCACCAAGATACCAAGCCTCTAGATCTTGAGCGAGCAATGCGGCATTGTTGTATCGATCAGGAGGGGACTTTTGGAGCGCCTTTTCCAAAATCGCACAGAGTGACTTGGATGCTTTGGGTTCTAGCTCTGTTGCACTGGGAATGTCTTCTTTGCAAATCTTCTCCAATAGCATCATTGTATTGTTGTCTGAAAATGGGAGTTGACCGGTGATGAGTTCAAACAGAACAATGCCCAATGACCACACGTCTGTGGTGGCAGTCATTTTGTGAATATCTCCAACAGCCTGTTCTGGACTCATATAACTTGGGGTACCCATGACAACGCCAATGCTGGTCTTGCCACTAAACAGTGGGGTGGCAGTCGAATTGGTCTCAATATCTTCTGGGTCTGCGATTGATTTTGCCAGTCCCCAATCCAACACGATGGTTTGTCCATGTTCATCAATCATGACGTTTTCTGTTTTGATGTCTCTATGGATAATGCCTTTTGAATGGGCAAAACCGATTGCCTGACAAAAGTCTACCATGTGCCCCATCAACTGCATGCGATCGTTCAAACTGGTGCATTCTTTGAGTGCATCCTGCAATGTTCTTCCCGTCAATTCTTGCATGGTGTAATAGAGTGTGCCATCCTCTTTTTCACCGACTTCATAGACAGGGACGATGCCGGGATGCTCCAGTTGAGCAGTGATTCGAGCCTCTCTGATAAACCGTTGTTGAATGTTGGAGCCCCCTCTGCTTTTACCTCCTTTTAAGTGATTGTGGAGTTCCTTTTGAGCAATGTTCCGTCCCAAATGGGTATCAAAGACACGAATCACTCTACCCATGCCACCTTCCCCAATTAAATTGGCGTCTGCGGTTGTATAGCGCAGTGTTGTTTCGGAGGATATCAGTGAATGCGAATGTGTATGGCTGGAAATTGTCGGGACAATCGTCTCATGAGCCTCTAGAACGTCTTCTTGTACCGCGTCCATTAGTCCATCGAGTTGTATGGTCTCTAACGATTTCTCATGCACATCTGGATCCACAAATTC
>CALDQI010000222.1:0-2929 GCA_937911635.1 uncultured Pseudomonadota bacterium
AGTGACTCTTGGGAGGCGTATTGTGACATGACCACTGACGGCGGTGGCTGGACAGAGATACCTTACAGCAATGATTTGGCATTTCAGCGTCACTTTTATAGTGGTGATGGTTGGTATTGGTTGCCCAATGATTTCCAGTTGGAACTGACCGATGCCCAGATATCTGCGATTCAATCGATTTCCAACGATGGGAAACAAGAGTATGTTGGGTTGTGCAACCACGTGATTCACCATTACTACAACAGTGGTGGAAACTATGCCTATGCATTTGGATTTGAACTGTATGATGGCACGACGTTGGGTGGCGGAAACTCAATGAGTGCGTACTCCTTTGTAGCGGTTACACAAGATGGATGTGCTGTCAATGGGGGCGAAAATGGCTCTCTGAGTCAAGCAACTGTCTTTTCATTCAATACCCCATCGGTACCCATTGTGAATGTGAGATGTCGAGATTGTGGGGATGGGGGTGAGTACTTCGGCTCTCCATTGACAGCGAACTCTGCATGGCTCCGATAAAACCCATCGAATACAGTTGGCTTTTGCTCTCCAACAACCTACATTGATCCTATGAACATCGGAGGGATGTATGTTGTGGTTGTTATTGGCATGTGGTGCAGAAGAAGAAAAGCAAGTCGAGATTGGGTTTGGAGATTCCTTAGATGAAGGGTGGAACAAGATCATTCCTGGTGGTGACACGATGTGCTCACGTGGTTCACAGTTCGCCTTTGCCGTGCGTAAAGGGTCTACACCGAACATCGTGATCGACTTCGTGGGCGGCGGTGCGTGTTGGGACGAACTGACTTGTGGATTTGCCGATGCAACCTTTACGGACAACGTGGGTTGGATCGATGATATCGATGGGACTATGGACGCTGGTGAGGGGATTTACAATACTGACAACGCAGAGAATCCGTTTGCCGATTATCACCACGTTATGATTCCGTATTGTACAGGTGATATTCATTGGGGCAATCAAACTCAGACCTATGGATCGGGTAACTCTGAAGTCACCATTCATCACAAAGGAGGAGTGAATGCCCAAGCAGTATTGGATTGGGTAGAAGCAAACTACGGATCACCGGAAAAGATTTTCATCACGGGTTGCTCGGCGGGCGCTTATGGATCTATCATGTGGGCCCCTCACGTAGCTGAGATGTATCCAGAAGCAGACCTTAGGCAGTTCGGAGATTCTGGTGCAGGGGTTGTTACAGAGGAGTGGTTTGCCGACTCATTTCCATCCTGGAACGGAGAGTATGCCTTTCCAACTCACATTCCAGCTCTAGATCCCAATGTGGTTGATGTCTCCCAGAAGAGCACGACAGATTTGTATTCAGAAATTGCTGCATTTTATCCAGAGTATTCCTTCTCGCAGTTCAATGCCTATTACGACCGTGTTCAGGTTCAGTATTACCAAATCATGGGTGGCGGTGATGGTGATGAGTGGAATGCCAACATGAGAGAGAGTGTACAGACCATCGCGAGTGGAGTCAGTAACTTTTCGTATTTTACCGCTGGGGGAGACAGGCACTGCATCATTATGTCAGACGATTTGTACAGTGCAACAGCAAACGGCGTACGGGTCATCGATTGGATGACGGGTGTGTCAGATGGTGAGAATCCAGAAAATGTTGAGTGTGTGGATTGTGAGACGGAGTCTGCAGATTGATACAAGACTGATTCTTAGGATGATAATAAGGACTGTCTCGAATGGAGGATTAATTTACATTCGCAATTATCTTCAACCCAACAACGATAAGCAAGCGTGATGAAATATCTCTTTGAACCTAAGTGTGATGAGAGAGCAGAATTGGTTTTGTGATGTCCTTAGGCGGATTTCTCTTATTCATTCTGAAATTTGATTTCATACTGTGATTGAATCTACAGACCTCATTGAATATACTAGACCAATGATTTGGTTAATATCACTCGTGTACGCAGATAGCATCATGGTTTTGGATCCATCGTTAGTGGGGGCTACAACAGACACGCTAGATGTTTCAATATACTCAGAACATGTAAGGCATGTTCTCGGTAAAAATATCCATTCAGATTGGGATGTGCTGACCAAAGCCCAGATGCATCATTTGATATCTGAAAGTGATGTGGACCTCTTATCTGCTGTCCCGGTGGAGATTGCAAACAGTGTTGGTGCAGATTGGCTTGTGACCACTGAACTTTTTCAAAGCCCCAATCAAAAGGGAATGCAGATTTGGTTTCGCTCTGTTGAGACGGATAAAGTGGTCCATGAAGTACGATTGATGGCCGATGATTGGACAGATCTTCACAATACTATTGGAACGGATTGGAGAGATGTTTTGCCAACAGGATGGGGACCCAATGTAGTACCCCTAACCATATCTCCGACGCACAATGAACTGTATGGGTGTTTAAACAAGTCGATTGTGAAAGAATTATCCAAGCCCAGTTTTGTGATTGACGCGAAAGTTTCGCCAACCAGTAGTGTGTATATGCCAAGTGCCATCGGAACTGTACGATGGACAGTCAGTGGTACTGAACAACACGTGACCTGGACCGCTTTTGGGGCTTCATCAGATGGGGCTATCGAAAATGCCACTTCACTCAATCAATTAAAGGGGACGACGATTGAAGAAATCTGTCAATCCATAATTCAACAAACCATTCAAGTAAAAGGAAAGTAAGATGATGTACCGAATCGCTACGATGTTTGTACTGCTGTGTATGTTTGTATCTGAAGCACATGCCAAGTATCTCCTCACTCAGACGGTTTCTGTGTCCACCTTTGACAATATGTCCAATGCGAGTCAGTATGATTGGTTGTCTGAGGCACTCGCCGATATGATAACGACTGATTTGGCTGCAACCAAGCAATTGCGGCAGTTGAAAGCGGTATGTCATCGTTGAAGAAAAATTTCCCAAAGAAAATTTTCGGGTAAACCGCGAGATGCGA
>CALDQI010000223.1:0-3292 GCA_937911635.1 uncultured Pseudomonadota bacterium
AAACAAATCAAGTCTTTTTGTTGGGGTATATGCTGGGTGGTAATTTTCCTCCATACCAAAAAACATTGAACAATCTATATCGATCGGTTGTAAATGTTGCGACTCTAGATCGAGTTAAAACAAACGCTATTTGCGATCGTGTGCGGACAATCTCTATCAATAAAGACAATGCGTCTCTCAATATGGAGTTTAGTGATCAAGAGGTGACATTCTCCCTATCCCAGAATGGGAAGAAGATTTTTGAAGACCACTTGGAAATTGACTTTGAAGGGAATCCGGTTGAGATTGCTTTCAAGTGCCAGTATGTTCAAGATATTTTAAAAGCACTGGATTCTGAACTCGTCAAATTTCATCTTGGGCGCACGAGGGATGAAGCCTGTATCGTTCGTGTTCCAGAGCGCGGTGGCTGTGAATATGTCATTATGCCAATGAGAATAGGGTAAATCTATACAGCAGTCCACAGAAGCAGTAAAGACAAGGTAGGCTGATCTGCGTATAAAATCCATTACACTTCGAAATTTTCGGAACATTACTCAGGCAACACTGAAGACAGATCGTCAGTTTATTGTATTGCATGGACCAAATGGAGCCGGAAAAACATCTATTTTAGAGGCAGTAGATGTTTTAAGCTCTCTGAAGAGTTTTCGAGATCCATTGATATCTCATGTGATTCAAAACGAACACAAGACGGCATTCATTGATGCTCAAGTCTTGTCACCACTTGGTACTCAAAAGATGCTTTGGGGGTATCATAAAGACAAGGGACGTTTGCTACAACTAGATGGGAAGAAGATTCACGATTTAACTCAATGGTTTCAATGTTTGCGGTCGATTTTGTTTTGTCCAGAGCAGATTGATATTATTCGAGGAGCACCAGATGTTCGTCGTAAGTTCCTGGACAGAGCGCATTTCATAGCTGATCCGACTTACTTAATGACGGCTCGAAATTACATTCAAGTACTCAAGCAAAAACGAGAGTTATTAAAAAAAGAACCACTACATGAAGCAGAGTTGATACCGTGGAATATTCAGTTGAAACGGTATGGGACAGCTGTGATTTCAGGTAGACTGAACATTCTTGATGAACTCTCAGAACCATTTCAGCAAATGCATCAGCAGTTAGTTGGTGATGAAAAGGTGTCTCTTGCTATTCAAGGCATAGGGACTGGTCCGTTAAACACTGCGGTTGAACGTTTTGAGCAAGAAATGCAACAACATCTCCCAGAAGAGGTTCGAAGAAAACAAGTACTCATTGGCCCACACCGCGACGATTTGGAAATTATGATGAATGGAATGCCGGCGCGAAGATTCGCGTCACAGGGTCAGACCCGTTCGATCATTGTGGCATTGAAGTTGGCTGAACTTGAAGCCGCGAAGTTGAGAGGGGAGAGACCCTTATTTCTAATGGATGATCTAAGTTCAGAATTGGATTTAGACAGACGCAAACAGCTGGTACAACTGTTGTCCGAGAGAGAAGGCCAAGTTTGGATAACGACCACTCAGCCAAATTTTTTAAGCGATTTACCCCGCGGGCGGATTGCTCGATTTTATGTGAAGAATGGAATTGTTACACCTGAACAAAAATAGTTTTTGTATAAATTTATTTTAAAATATGGTCATAATTTGACCGAAAAATATATATCTATCGCATTAAAACATGAGATCTGTTACAATGTAGGGTGTATTGGTCCCTTACTCTAGGAGTGTTCCCCGTGACTCAAAAACCTGAAGAAACCGTAGAAGAAACCGTAGAAGAAACTGAATCGGCTCAATCCAATTCTGATTATACTGCCGAAAATATTGATGTATTGGAAGGATTGGAAGCTGTTCGAAAACGTCCTGCCATGTACATTGGTTCTACAGCAGCTCAGGGATTGCATCACTTAGTTTACGAAGTGGTTGACAATTCAATTGACGAAGCGCTAGCAGGTCATTGTACAGAGATATTGATTCGCATCCATGAAGATGGCTCTTGTTCAGTTACAGACAATGGTCGAGGAATTCCAACTGATATTCATCCAAAGCAGAAGGTTCCAGCGGCAGAGTTGGTGTTGACTACACTTCACGCTGGTGGAAAGTTCAACAAAGACAACTACAAAGTCTCAGGTGGTTTGCATGGAGTGGGTGTATCTTGTGTGAACGCTCTTTCCGAATGGTTACAGGTCATTATTTGGCGTGGCGGAAAAAAGTACTCTCAGCGGTTCGCTCGTGGGAAAAAACTACACGAGTTACAAGAACTGGGCGATACGGAGCAAAGAGGTACCTTTGTTCAATTCTTCCCAGACGCAGACATTTTTAAAGAAACAACGATCTTTTCAAAAGATGTGTTGGCTCGTCGTTTGCAAGAGCTTGCATTTCTCAATCCTGGACTCAAAATTATCTTTAAAGATGAACGGGTCGATTGGGTTGCTGAATACGAATATGAAGGTGGTATTCGTTCATACATCGAATATTTGAATCAAGCTAAGACTGTACTTCATGAAGAGGTTGTTTACATAACCGGTAAACAGAAGGATGTTGAAGTTGATGTTGCCATGCAGTGGACGTCTTCGTACAGTAGTACGATCATCTCTTTTGTTAACAATATCAACACGAAAGACGGTGGCACACATGTTTCCGGATTTAAAGCTGCACTCACTCGAAGTATCAATACCTACCTTCAAGGATCGAAACTTGCGAAAAGTTTGGATTCACTCGGCGGAGATGACATTCGAGAAGGGTTGTGTTGTATTGTTTCCGTACGTGTAGTAGAGCCTCAGTTTGAAGGTCAAACCAAAGGGAAGCTAGGTAACTCTGAGGTTAAAGGCGCGGTTGAAAGTGTCGTAGGGGAGGCTTTGAATCAATACATTGCTGAAAACCCTAGCTTTTCGAAAACCGTTGTTGGGAAAGCCGTTGATGCAGCCAGAGCTCGCGAGGCTGCTCGAAAAGCAAGAGATTTGGCAAGAAGAAAAAGCTCTTTGGAAGGTGGAGATTTACCTGGAAAACTGGCTGATTGTCAGGAGAAAAATCCAGAACTGTGTGAGTTGTACCTTGTGGAGGGAGACTCTGCGGGTGGATCTGCAAAGCAGGGTAGAGATAGAAAGTATCAAGCGATATTGCCACTCAGAGGTAAGATTCTCAATGTCGAAAAGGCGCGTCTAGGAAAAATGTTGAACAATCAAGAAATCTTGACGATGATTTCGGCATTGGGTGCCGGTATTGGTGCAGATTTTGACGTTAGTAAGCTTCGGTATCACCGAATTATCATCATGACCGATGCCGATGTGGATGGATCGCATATTCGTACATTGCT
>CALDQI010000224.1:0-5902 GCA_937911635.1 uncultured Pseudomonadota bacterium
TCTCAGCCCCTGTGTCACCCTGTGAATCCATCATCCACTCTCAACTTTGAAACGGGGAGGATGGTTGGAGATTGATGGATGACTTGGGTGTTGGTTCTGTTGATTGAGGTTGGTTGATGTAGCCGTTGGTTTTGGATTGAGGATTGGTTTGTTTGGGGGCTTGGGAGTTGGTTTGTTGTCCGTGGATTGGTTGATTTAGCAGTTGGTTTGGGGCTGTTTTTTTGGTGACGTAGGTGTTGGTCAGTTGTTCGCGGATTGATTGATTTAGCCGTTGGTTGGTTCCTTGGGAGGGGTTGACTCGTGTGCGGGTGTTTTGACCTGATTTGGGGACTATATTAGTCATTGTAGGTTGGTAAATAAGGGCGTTGGGTGTGTAACCCTGAAAGCCTTTCGACATAGTGGTTTCGTGGTTGAGGGCGTTGGATTCACAGAGTGACACAGTGGGGGGTGATGAAGTGTACAATCGTACAGGAAGAGAACACCGCGAAGTCAATCGAAGAAGCCGTCGTCGTCGGTGCATGGAGGTTTCACTGACTTGGATTCCTTGTTTCATTTTGTCCTTCCCTAAGCATTGAATTATAGAATTGTATTCCGCTTGGAGAATCCGATGAACATTCTAGACGATGAATTAGCCAAGAGCATTGTGGTGGGAGAGGTACTGGGTGAGGGTGCCAGTGCGGTGACCTATCGTGCGACCGATGCCAAAGACAGAACGGTGTGTGTAAAGCAGTTCAAATCCTCGCTGCAACTTGAGGACAGGGACCGCATTCGCCGTGAGATGGAAGTGCTCAAGGGGCTCAATCACAGCCGGATTCCAAGGGTGTTTGGTGCCTATCAAAAGGAGATCAACGGGCGGTGGCTTCTTCACATTGTTCAAGAGATGGTCGACGGTGAAGACTTGGATGCTTGGTTGAAGGATCACACCCCAACACTGGCGGAGATACAACAATTGCTTGCCGAGGTTCTTGGGATTTTGGTCTACTTACACGGTCATCAGCCTCCGGTGATCCATCGGGACATCAAACCTTCAAATCTGATGCGCCGATTGGACGGCAGTGTGGTGTTGATTGATTTTGGTCAGGCCGTCCACGACATCCATCGAACGATGGGACAGACGATGGTGACGGGAACCCTTGGGTATCAGTCTTTGGAGCAAATCATCGGAAACGCCAGTACCAAATCCGATGTGTATTCGGTGGGTGTGGTCGCAGTGGAACTCCTTACCGGTCTCAAAGCCCACACGATGCTTGAAGGTCAAGTTCTGCGCTGGGAGAGAAAGTGTCGTGAGTTACCCTTACCGATACAAGAGTGGTTGGACAAACTTTTGCATCAAGATCCGAACCAGCGTTTTTCAGCAGCGGAGGCATTGTCCGCGTTGGAGGGTATGGCGGATGTTTTTGTTGAGGTTGAGGAATTTGAACCTGTCGCAGTAGAACTGGTTCCTGTGAGTGCGACTGTATCCGAAGACTTTCTCGGTTTTCTAGAAGACGCAATCGAAGATGAAAATGAGGAGAAGCGTGCCGAAATTGAAGAGGCTAGACAAGAGCGGGAACGTGCGCACCAAGCTAAAATCGAACAAGAACGCAAACAGCGAGAGGAAGAGGAGGCAGCGTATCGACAACAGGTAGAGGCAGAACGTCAAGCAGAGTTGCAGCGTAGAGAAGAAGAACGTCAGGCAGAAATCAAACGTCAACAAGAAGCAGAGTGGTCGCAACAAGAAGAAGCACTGTGGGCAGAAATGCTGGGCAGTTGGGAGCAACTGTTGAACACAGTGGCATCCAAAAGGGTATCAGTAGACAAAGCATTTGAGGCTTATCGACGAGCGTTTGAGGATAAGGTCAGTGCGGCAACGGAAAGGCGTACATCTGGAGCGTTGGATGAGCGAGTGTTGATGGTGTGGGGCATTGGACAGCCAACAATGGATCCAACTGCTGTAGAAACCTATTGGGATTGGGTACGCAAGAATCGTTTGCGTGAAGAGGTCGAGCAGCGAGATGAGGTTGCAAAACGTTTGAAAAACGCAAAAGGCGCACTATGGAAACTGCAATGTGAACTGAAGGCATTGTCTTGGTGGGGCAGTCTGTGGAAGAAATCGGATTTGGAAAAGCAAATAGAGGAACAATCCAGACAGGTGGCTTCGTTGAAAGAATCTTTTGAACAAGTCAAGCAGGGGTTCGATAAAGTTTCTTCTTTGTGGTTGTGCGATGGAAATATCTGTTTACATGAAATCGTGACTGTCGAAGCTATCCTTGAGGGCAAGCACAAACTTACTAAGGACTTTAAAATCAACGACCACAACGCTCTCATCGAACGATTCAAGCAGTCCAAAGTGTTCGATCGTGAACTGGATGCTACTGAAACTGTCAACGTAGCGGAGTACTTTGTGACTTTGCCGTCAGAGTTAAGCATGGTGTTCTTCCAAGTCCTGTCTAAAGGTTCTGCCGTTCGGCACAATGCCCATGCTATTCACACTGCCACCTTGTCTGACGGCACGACACCAAAGGATTACTTGATGCGCATCTTGGCTAGTTAATCTTAGTCTACCCACCTACTCCCCATTGGGGTTGGCAACCCTACAATCAATCACTTCATAGGAGGCAACATGAAGAAACCAACTATCTATGATCGAATCAAGGTCACATTCCTAAACGGAACCATCTTGCAATTGCCCAAACCCCCAACGTCTGAATTGACACTAAAGGAACTCGAACAATGCTATAGGAAGGTCGAATAAAGAGCACGAACGCTTCGCGGTCAGTTCAAAAGTATCGAAACTACAAACTCGAAGTGGGTACTGCAGTAGTATAGGTGGGTCCTAGTCCAACTCCCCTAAGAAGTTTCGAACGTCGAACCGCAACAACAACGACCCGACGAACCAGAACAACAACATAGGGTTCCGTCTCTCAGCATTTCCAACCGTCAGAACATCGGTGAGCAATTTGCCGGTGCCGTACATTGGAAATCCAGTCTCTTTCTACCTCTACATTCAGTTGTAAAACTTTATCCTGTCCAAGAGCCCAGCAAAGTGATGTTGGGTCGCTTGGTCCTAGGGGTACTATTTATGATGTCCAAGTTACTTGCAAAAAATGTCAGCATAATCGGAAAATATCCGATTAACCATACAATTTCTGCTACAATGAGACCATGTTTGAATCCCTACCCATTCCATTGTTGACACATTCAACGGTTCTGTCTCATCTTCAAGGCTATGCAAGACCCAACGATAAGATCAATCACCTGATTCAAACTGGAAAACTGACTCGATTGCAACGAGAGATGTACCTTGTCAACAGTGAGCGAGACCAACCGCCATTGAACTTGATTGCCAATCAGTTGCTGCGACCGTCTTATGTGTCACTGCAGTGGGCGGCTCAATACTATGGGTGGATGACCGAGAGGGTTCATCAGATCACGTCGGTCACCACTGGACGTCGCAAAAATGTACAAACCGATGTGGGTGGGTTCATCTATCATCCGGTGCCAGAGCGGTATTATGGGGTTGGGATACACAGTGTGGTGGTCGATACCCACGCCTTTTTGATCGCCAGTCCTGAAAAGACATTGGCGGACATATTGGTGAGCACCCGCAATCTTCGCATTCAGTCTGTCGAGAATCTGATGTCCTATTGCGAAGACTTTCTGCGTTTGGATTTGGACGACTTGCCCACCCTGGATTTGAATTTGCTCCAGCAGATTGCATCCAAGGGCTACAAAGAACGTTTATTGTACACCTTGCACGCAATGATTCAGGAAATACAATGTTAGCTTCAATGCTCCAAAGATACGCGCCCAAGACCCCAGAGGAAACCCATCAGGCCTATCGAGAGATCTTACAGGAAATCGTCTTGGCTGGATTGTGGAAGGGTAACTTTTTTGATCAGGCTGCGTTCTATGGTGGAACAGCCTTGCGGATACTGTATGGTTTGGACCGATTCTCGGAGGATCTTGACTTCTCCTTGTTGGAAGCCAACCCCAGTTTTGCCATTCAAGACTTTTTTCCTGCCGTTCAACGAGAGTTTGATGCATTGTCGATTCCAATCGAATTGACCCATAAACAAAAACGCCGGCAGTCCAACATCCAATCAGCCTTTTTGAAGACGGATTCCCATATCCATGCATTAGAAATTCACTTGCCTTCACAGCGAACCATTAAAATCAAAATCGAAGTGGACATCAATCCACCGTTGGGATTTCAAACGGAAGAGAAACTGTTGCTGCAACCCTTTTCCTTTTATGTAAAGACCTATGCAGAACCCGATTTGTTTGCTGGCAAAATGCACGCACTGTTGTTTCGAAAATGGCGTAATCGTGTCAAGGGGCGAGATTTCTATGATTTTGAATGGTACGTTCGGCGGGGAACGCGTATCAACCTTGCCCACTTTTTGAAACGGGCACATCAATCGGGTGATTTGCTCGATACAACGATATTGTCGTTGGGTGACTTGAAAGGGCTTTTGCATGAAAAAATGCAGGTCGTCGATTTTGGCTTGGCTCGTCTAGACGTGGAGCCATTTCTAAAAGACACAAGCTGTTTGGATGTTTGGTCTGCTCAATACTTTTCCGACTTGACGAATCACTTGGTCGCCAAAAGGTGAATAGACGTCTATACTCTCGCTTTACCTTGATAAGTGGTGATATCCTTCGGAGATTCTTGCCCCTTCAGATCCACTCTCAACTTTGAAATAGGGAAGTGGTTGAGGGTTTAAGGATGACATTAGGGTTGGTCGGTGATTTGACACTATCTAATGAGGCAAAGACTACCGTCCATTCGCCGAGAAATGCTGGTAATCTTTGGTCTTGCTCCAGTACCCGCCCCATTTCCAGCCTTCTTTGGCAAAGGCGGTCACAACGACGTCTCCGTCTTTGATGATGCCGGGTTTGTCTGAAGTGCGATCGAGATAGGCTTTGCCTTCTGGTGGATCAACGATACTCCCGCGTACCCACGGATTCCAGAGCGGATTGACGTCAATCGCAGCACCGTAAGAGTGGTTGGACCATTTGGTGGTATTTTTGACTTTGCGACAGTTGAAGCCTGAGGTGTTGTTGACCTTCATGCTGGCATCATCACTGCCACCAAATTCCCACATCAACTTCATGCTGGTGAGTGGGAACTGGTTGGTGTATAGGGTGTCAAAGATCCGTACGACAGCCTCAGCGTGGTCTTTGTGAATAATCAGCTGTCCCGAGTGGCTTAGGTTGTCTTCACCCCAATAGGACATGGTGAGGAGGGATAGATCGTCCATTGGAACTGGGCATCCCTCGTGCCAGGTGACACCGGTCATTTTCTCTCTCAATTCATTGGGTATAGATTCGATTTGAGACTGGAAGGTCGTGGTCATAGTCATGGTTCCTACTTCCTCCAGCAAGAGGTCAGGGGTCTCCTCTGCCAATACGATGCTGATGAACAAAAATGACAACATTGATTTCTCTATTAAATGGTGAATCCGAAGAGCTGATACTTCGGACCATATTGAAAGCCCACCCTTTCATAACATTTACGTGCGGGTGTATTCCCTTCGTTGACCAATAGACTGACAAATTGTGTGTCTTGCAAGAGGTGGTTGACGATGGCGCGCATCCCTCGTGTTGCGATGCCTTGTCCTCGGAACTTTGGCGGAACATAAGTCGATCCGATTTGAGTACCCTTGCTGCAACGCGTGCCGATTTCAATCACGAAGGACAATTGTCCCTGTTCGGTAGCCACCCAGATGCGTCGCTGGGCAATTAGGATTTCAATCGTTTGGTGCCAGAGATCGTAGTCGTGTTTGCGCGGATCGATGCCTTCATCTTCCAGTCTCATCAGAGCCGTGCTTTCGATTAATTCTGCAAGCATACTCTTTGTAGCGGGGCGGATTCCGAGTCGATCTCCTTCACTCGGTTGATGAATGGACATCACGTGCTG
>CALDQI010000225.1:0-2018 GCA_937911635.1 uncultured Pseudomonadota bacterium
TTGCTGTTCCATTTTGTCCATTTCAGCAACGATATCATCCACTTCTTCGTTTGTAGCGACATTGGTGAAATGCAAAAATCCAAAGTGATCGAAGAAGTCTAATTGCTCTTGTGTGAGTTCGGATGACAGTGTGAATTTGGTTTGAATGTCCATTGCGCTCAATCTAGGGATATGGGGTGTCTCTAAATTGTATTGAATCTGTGGCGTTCTGTCATTATTTTACGTTTGTAAGGAACAAGGTTTATGCCAAGCAGATTTTTCCACCGGCTTTTTTCCACGCTTGAAATCCACCCTCCATGACTCGAACATTTGAGTATCCCATTTTCAAGAGCGCATCGGCAGCGAGGGTCGATCGCAATCCATCGGAGCAATATACGATCAACTCCTCTGATAGGTCGGAATAATGGAACTCGATGTCTCTCTCTAGTACACCTCTAGAGATGTGTTTAGAGAGTTCGATGTGACTGGTTAAGAATTCTCGGTACTCTCGGACGTCAATCAGGTTCAGGGCGACGCGTCGTCGAACCTTTTCCACAACGTCAGCAGCGGGGATTGACTCAACGCGCATCTTCGCGTCGTCAATTAAGTTGAGGAATCGAATGGTGGGTTTCCGTTTTTTCATCATCGTTATTCTATATCAAATTGTCTCAAACTAGTCTATACTCACGTGCACATAATGGTCGCTCAATATTTTGACGATGGAATATCCGTTGCACTTGTGGGGCTTGCTGAGTACAGATAACACAAATGATTAAACTGGAGAAAAGATGTTGCTGTCATGGATAGGGTTGTTGCAGAGTGCTTTTGCGGAAGAAATTCAAAGTGTTCCAGAGGTCTGGGTGCAGTGCAATCCAATTTCTGGGCTGATGGATTTAGAGAGTATGTTGCCTGACTCATATCGAGAAACCACAAAAGGGCTTGGTGAAATAGGAACTGAAGGCTTCGAGCGATTGGGGGGTGATCCCGATGGACGTTTGATGGCATCAGGCAGTGAGGGACTCACGATGCAAATCCCATTTGCTGGTTCTGCGGGATCTGTATCAGAGTTGCTGAGTGTTTTACAGCCGGATTCGATCGTATGGCAAACAGGTCCCGAGGAGTGGTCCTTAGAACTCGTAGATGATCACTGGACCGCCGCGCTGAAAGAGGGGTACATCGAAATGCAATCGATATCTAAACCCTCGACTGTCGAGAGCCCATCTATATTGGATTCCATTTCGGACGTAGATAGCGCAAAAGGATGTTGGGTGATGATCAGCAGTGACCTGAACATTCCGAAAACAAAATTACCATTGGACGGCGGTTTTTTCTTGCCATTTGGGGATGACCCCTTTTCATTGTTGTTTCGGTTTGATCAGCAGCTGCCGGAATTTTTCAATGCGCAAGGTGCTACACCTATGATTGTACAGACTCCGACCGAACCAGCGATTGTCCTCTCACTCGGATTTGAATGGGAAGAATTGTTTGCAGATCCCGAAATTCAACAGCGTATGGGGTTCACGGAGAAGGAAGCGAAGAAAATCTCAAAGCGATTGAGAATTCAAGATGGTGGAATGGTGGCATTTGAAACGATTAATGTTCGTAAGGATCCCAAGATTTCAGTTGCTCTACAGTTGAACAATCGCTTTGGAAAACCCCAGAGTGAGTGGCTCATTCATCGAGGCATTGTACGATCGTTAAAGCAATCGGGTTTGGAGTACGACAAACTGGACTCTAATATTGTTTCGTTTGTGAACAATGGTCAGGTATTGTATCTTGGCGTAGATAAGGGACGACTCTATGCTGGAAATACGAAGGCTTCTATTGAAAACATGATTCGTAACGAGGGGGTCTCGTGGACGGATGAACCATTCAATACCTTTGCCCAGACCCAACCACTGGCCGTTCGTGTATCGATACCAGACATGATGGGCGCTATGGCTGGCGGTGTGGATGGTGTATACGTTGGACTTCGGAAACTCGAAGAATACGCTCAAGTCACCATGCATGTGAACATGACGCACGACGATGGTTGGATG
>CALDQI010000226.1:0-2276 GCA_937911635.1 uncultured Pseudomonadota bacterium
ATCACGAGCGTGCCACATGAACTAGGTGGAAATACAGTCAAGTACCAAACAGCAACCAACAATATTACGGATACATCATTTAAATACAAGGTCAACGATGGAGAACTCGATTCCGTCTTTTTTGGAGATTCTGTATCGCTGCATCCGCTCATTGAGCTCACATATATGCAGGCAATGAAGCCCCAAAGAGGGACAGATGCCCTCATAAAAGCCGTTATGGGCTCTCTAAACGTGTTTTTTGGCTCACCCGTGTACATGTATCAACCCATTTCTCTAAGAACGATAGCCACAGATTGCAAAGTATCGTATTTCCTTCTCGGACGGAGGGTGAAATTAAGGAACTATATAGGGCTCCATATGTCTGTATTTCATGAGAGAACGTTGACCTCACACCTCTACGCATCATCATTGAACATACCTGATGCTAAATCTGAGATAATGTGGGTATTCGCGATATGAGGAGAGCTGAATGAGCATGTTGGGAAGATTTGCTGCTGGTACTCAAACACGTGGTATGAGTGCCACGATTGTTCTTGGTACCACCTTGGCACTCTCAATTCATGCCCTTGGTGTCTCAGAATCTGGAGTTCAGGAACTGCAGCCAAAATCTGGAGAACCGGTTCTTAACCTCACGCTTTCTCAACTTGAACGATTCGAACATGGAAAACTCCTCTACGGAACCCCCATTACCATCGAAGAGGGTCAAGGACCAATTCTCAATAAGAGTAATTGCCGGTCCTGCCACACCAACCCCGATGGCGGATCAGGCTCAATTGCGGTTGTCCACTTTGGCATGGAAGAGAAAGGCGAATTCATCCCTCTCCCGGGAGGCTCGCTTTTTCAACTGGTGGCTATTGGAGAAAACTGTCGGGAAGTTATTCCCCCTGAAGCCAACTTCACGACAACACACGTGACTCCCGGCATGATGGGCTACGGATTAGTGGAAGCTATTCCCGATGCGGACATTGTTGCAATAGCAGACCCAACCGATGCCAACGGCGATGGAGTCAGTGGACGAGTGCACTGGGTTCAACCCGCTGAGGACCCCACCGGTCCCCTTCGAGTTGGACGGTTTGGCTGGAAGTCAATCGTCGCCACAATCCTCACCTTCTCAGGTGATGCCAGCATGAATGAACTTGGTCTCACCAATGCACTTTTTCCAGAAGAAAATGCCCCCAACGGTGATATCGAACTTCGAGACATGTGTGATGATGTTGCGGATCCTGAAGATCACGCCGATGAAGATGGTTTCACGTTTATTGAGCGGGTCACCGATTTTCAAAGATACATGGCAGCACCACCTCAGACCCCTCGATCGGGAATGACCGGCGAAGCACTCTTTGCCAGTATTGGCTGCGCACAGTGCCATGTACAAACGACCTTCATAACCAGTAATGATCCCAGCCTAGAAGACGCGCTGCGAAATAAACCCGTCAAACCCTATTCTGATTTTCTGCTGCATGACATGGGCACCCTCGGTGATGGGCTACCTCAAGGCGATGCGTACGGAAACGAATTTAGAACTACTCCCCTCATGGGTATTCGTGATCGCGAACTCTTGCTTCACAATGGAAGCGTCGCGGGTGGCACATTCGAAAGCCGGATTATCAATGCCATTGCCGCCCACGGACCATTGGGCGAAGCCGCGACATCTGCAAGTGCGTTTGCAGCGCTTTCCGCAAATGAAAAGGACTCGATAGTTTCATTTCTTGATTCTCTCGGACGACGCGAATTTGATTTCAATGGAGATCGCGAAATCGACGTCCTCGACTTTACGATCTTTGCCAGTTGTTATTCCATCGACGTTGTGCATATGCCTGATGATGTCTGCGCTATCGACGACGTTGATCAAGACGGTGATGTAGACGATGTTGATCTAAGCTTATTCCTTCAAGCCTACGAAGCAGAAAACGGAGACTGTGACTGCAACGGGATGAGCGATCTTGAAGAAATCCTTGCCGGAGCGTCCGACAAAGACAATAACGGTGTTCCCGATGAATGCGTTCCCTGTGACGGGGACTTCAATTGCGATAACGTTGTTGATGGCGGGGATCTTGGAACCCTGCTGACGAATTGGGGGCAATGCTCAGATTGCCCTGCCGATTTGAACTCAGACAATCTTGTTGATGGTGCAGATCTAGGGCTATTTCTTATTCGCTGGGGCCAATGCCCATGATTTACCCTCTACAACTCACCCTCGTTCAAGTACAGTGACTTAAAGATACCGAACCTTTTCGAGACCGGAGACCAGAATGCCACGTGCAGCACTTTTCATC
>CALDQI010000227.1:0-6632 GCA_937911635.1 uncultured Pseudomonadota bacterium
TTGTTCGTTTTTCCGACCTGTTCTATGTGAAATTAGATTACAAATGGATTATTTTATTATTGTAAAAACGAGGTCTTATGTCGCTGAAAAATATCCTGCTGTCCTTCTCTGTAAAGGAAATTCTTGCCATCCTCAAGAAACTCGGAGATACCGATTATCGAAAATCCTGGAGCAAAGAGCGTTTGGTAAAGGAGATCTTACTCTACTCTGCAGAGGATGTACTTAACCGTTTTACCTCCGCTCAGCTCAAAGCAGGTATCGTTTTCTTTGGTGCTGGAAAAATAGAGAAACTGAAACAAGCTCGATTTGAACAGCTCTACACTCTGGTTACTGGAATGGAGCAGCTTGCTGCTCAACCCAAAGGCCCAGCTGCCCCTGAGCGCTCTACCCTGAAGGAGATTTTAGGGAATATCTCTGATTCTGAATATAAAAAAACGTGGAACCGTTGCTCCCTTATTGAGGAGATTTCCAAATTCAATATCACTGAGATGATGGAAATTTCGGGTAAAAAAGAGCTAATTAGACTCGGAGAACTATTCGGTTTGGAGCTAAAGTCCTCCTTATCAAAGTCAGATATAAAGAATAAATTGCTTGAGCAAAAAAGTATTTATGATGCCAATGAATCCCAGCAGCTGTCGGCTGTCTTTTATCATTCGAATAACTTTTTAACTGGTGCTATACCATTCTTTGAGGATAATTTAACAGAATGGGTTTTCAAAACACAGCAGGGTTTTTATTGGCTTTTGGATAAGCTTTCTCTTCCAACATGGAAAGAAGCATATGATCACAAGCTCGCAGATTATCCCGAGCAAAGAGAGTGGCTGAAAACGATCAGAGAGAAGATAGAGGTTGACACATGGGATGATCTTCTTGCAGCCTTTGAACTTGGAGGTATTAATTGGCCACTCGAAACCAAGATTGAGCAGTTGATTGGCTCCAAAGAACCTGAAGAGGTGCGTCAAGGACTTGAGCAGCTTAAAAAGGAATCCAAAACTCCTCAAGATCTACTAATTCGGCTTGGTTTAACGGAAAATCAACCCTTGTCGAAGCTTGAAAACATCAATAAAACCCGCTGGAAATATCGAAATTACATCTTTTATCAGGTGCTTATAATGCTGGCTGAGCTGGGAATGGAGAAAATCTCAAAAAATGCTCCATTCTCTCAAATCGATGTGTCTTATTTTGGAATCAAAGAATTTCCAGAAAGCATTGGTCGCCTAACTGGGTTGCAGAACCTTCGTTGCCAGCAGAGTTCGCTGAAAACCTTGCCAGAAACAATGAAAAACCTCTCCAGTTTGAAGCTTTTAGAGATCCAAGACAATGAGCTTGAAACGCTTCCTTGGGTCATTACAGAGATGAAAAATCTAGAAACGTTGGATCTCTCTGGAAATCCCCTCAAAGAGCTTCCTCCTGAAATTGAAAATCTCACGAAACTGAAATTTCTCAATCTTGATTACTGTAATACAAGTAAAAGTCGTGGCATCGAGGTGTTTCCGGAGTATCTACCTGCCTCTTTGGAGGAGTTGCACTTTCATCTAACTTCGTTTACACACATTCCTGAGTCATTGGGAAAATTAACAAAACTCAAAAGTCTCTCAATCGGAGACTCCAGAATAAACTCCTTTCCGGAGAGCTTTGGAAATCTAAGGAATCTTGAAATGCTACGGTTCCAATCTTCCGTAATAGGTCCTTTTCCCGAATCGGTTCATCAACTAGAGAAGCTTACGCTCTTAGAAGTGGGGGGCATTATTGAGAACAATGAGTTAGAATTCTTTGATAGGATTAGCTCTATTCCAAATATAGAAGAACTTGATGTACGAGGCGGCATTATAGAATTTTTTCCTCCTTCTCTCATCCAGAACATGAGTCTCAAGAGACTTACTCTACGGTCCGGCCATATAAAATATATACCTGAGGAAATTGGTAATCTAAAGAACCTTGAATACCTTAATCTTGACTTTAACAAAATATCATCTCTACCCCCCTCGATATCAAAATTGACAAGAGTCACACTAGTGGAGCTGGCGTTCAATGAATTATCCAAGCTTCCAGAAGAGAAATTGATCGCAATGCTTCAGGTTATCGCTACGATTCCAAATCTGGAGTATTTGAATCTTAGCTACAATGATTTCACCACTTTATCTGATTCTCTTGTGAAGGTTCTTATCGATCTAGATATTCCCGATGTAGATCTGAAAGGTAATGAATTCTCTACAGAAGAACAGGCACGACTTCAGAAGCTTTTAGGAGAGAAGGTTAGTTTGTAACCAATCCTGTGTTCACACATAGAACAAATCTCAATGAATACCTATAGCCCGTTTCCCTACGTCATGATAGTAAATTTAACCACCGTTTTCCCGCTTTCGAAAATCCTTTCCCACTTCGTGCGAAAACCAAGGTTTAACCTATATCGAAATTGTGTCACCAACAGTATTTACACAAGAATGTAAGACTTTTTATGTCGTCGCATTAATCTGGAACTTTAAAGACCCCACCGGTCTCCGACGCAAGAGATTCAAACAACCTTCTTCTATCTTGATACCCATACTCATCATCAGAGCATGGGACCTTGATGCGCCTTAAAAGAGTGTATGTCTTGGCATCATATAGCTTTGCCGTGATCGGAGCACCATTGGTGCATTCGGGATCAAACAATAGCCAATAGGTAGCAGACAACGCCGCATTGACGGACGCTTCATATTTGGGTGTTAAAAAAGCATCGTACATATAGGAACGATGAAGCGAATTCAAATGTTCACCCAGATTCGTTTCTATGTTTAAGTCTTCATATTGTTCATCTTGAAGATAGTTGGACACCCAATTGTTGTTTATCGCTCTGCCGCATACAACCGCTTCTACATTTCCTTGAGAGCCTTTTAAAAATATCAGTTCGAGTTTGGGTTGTGGAAGGATTGGCTCTGTCGTTGGTTCTTCCTCTGACCATCCGATGCTACAAAGTTGTGCAAATATCTCTGTTTGTTTTGTGAAGGCTTCTCTTTTACTATTTATAAATTGCCGCTTTGTGGGGCGATTAAAGTAGGCGAAAGAAACAATAAATCCAAGTGTGATGGCAAGCCCAAAACGAATCCGAGCCGCCCATATCTTTGCAAAGTATCGTTGCATGCTGCGCGGACTTTGCATCATTCCCCAAGCAACAGCAACAATAGCGGGGACTCCGATTCTAAACAATGCAATTATGCCCGACTCAGACTCCATGTATGAACCAACATCATCGACTTGACTCAAGGCAATAACAAGCATGCATAGATTCGATGCCGACATGGAGAATAAAACAAGTGCAGTAAGAATCGAATAGCCTGTTATGGTGGTTGCCACACAAATGATGAACGTGTACATATCAACGGCATTCATATCTCCCAAAGGAAGGGCTCGTGGACCAACCCATTTCATGCCAACATATAGATGCATCATCAAAACCCAAACCAAAGGAAACCCGACAAATAGAGGGGCTATTCTTCGTATGCGCCCAAAAAGACGATCCAATGGCGAGTTCTCTCGAAAGATGGGCTCATCAGGTTGAATGCCGTTTAGAAGATCGATGCTCTGCTGCTGGTCGACCGTCATTTTTTGTTGCTGACCATCACATGTAGCCACCCACACATCGCAATAGAGACATTGCACAGGATTGGTCAAGACCTCTTTTGATAGGGGACCCTGACAGGTAGGACAATGTAAGCCCTTTATTGCATGTGTGTCCTGCATTCTGATCACCTCACATTCTGCAACAAGTGACACGGCTTAGGAAGTATTCATATTTTAACAACATCATGGTCTTTTAAAAGATTTTTTCTTGACCGAGACATCAGTGTGAATCTATCCAATAATTGCAGCGCACATACTTCTGTAGATGTACACCTCATGTGAGTGGGTTCAGAATTTCCGCTTCGAGTTTGAATATCTCATGGTCCACATGATCAATTATCTTCAACTACTTTGATACCAATCAGTCTATATCATCCGTTCCAATTGAGCAGAGGTGAGAATGGACACATGACATTGGGATATGGTGATGCACTATGAGATTCATTTGTACGAGCGGAGTCGTTTCTAGACATCGTCACTCATAGAAACATCATCTTTGATAAATAGCGATGGGTCCCACGCAGAGATTGTACCCATAAATGCAGATGTTGCAACCGTTAAGGGACTGGCTAAGTACAACTTGCCAGGACCAGAACGACCCTGAAAATTCCGATTGATGGCCGAAACAGTGACTTGGTCTGGAGTGATCGACACACCTGGCCCGGCACCAATACAAGCCCCGCAGCCTGGATCGATCATCTTGACACCCACTTCTAGAAACAGTGTATGCCAGCCTTTGTCAACCGACATTTGCTTTACTTGTCCGGAGCCGTATTGAATGAAGAAATCGACGCCAGATTTAACTTGCAAACCTGCGTCTCTTGCCGCTGTACAAACTTGAGCATAATAGGCGATGTCATCCTCTTTTCCAGCGGTACAAGATCCTCCATAGGCGATGTCTATAGCAACCTTTCCGATATCCGCTATGTTGGCTCCATTGGTTGGGTCGCTAGGGATTCCCTTGTTTGGATCACCTGGGTGGGCTACCATTGGTTGAATGTCTGACAAGTTGATGATGTGAATACCACCATCATAGTGTGCACCTGGATCTGGAGACACGAACTGTGACAACTGCTCTTCTCTAGACAAATGAGGCTGGGCGTTCAGCATCCAATCCAACAGTGCCTCATCGGCTTCACAGATGCCTGTTCTTCCGGAGCACTCAGTTGCCATATTGCACAATGTTGCTCGCTCGTCTATGGACAAGGACAGCAATCCAGGTCCACCGAACTCCATACTCCTGTTGAGCGTCAACTCTTTTCTGGCATGATCAGCCAGAATGGCCAGGATGACATCCTTGGCGGTACATCCAGGATGCAGCTCTCCTATCAGTTCAAATCGGATGGACTCTGGAACTTTCACAAAGGTAAAACCTGAACTCACAAGGTTTGCATACTCTGTAGACCCGACTCCCCACGTCAAGGCATTTGAGGCACCACCCATACAAGTATGAGAGTCCGTAGCCTGAATAAAGTCTCCAATCTCAATGAACTCTTCACGCGCCACTTGGTGACAGATACCGGGTGACACACCATTCTTGGCTGAATAGTCTCGGACTCCGGCATGCTGTTGAAATGCCAGTTGCATGTCGCGCAGCGTTTGTACTTTGTTCATAAATGGTACAAACTTGGGATTGTGATGAGCATAGAGCAAGTGGTCTTCAAAAATAGCAAACTTACTTGGATTCGGAAGTGTGTAGTCTGATCCATATTCTTCTCGTAAAAACGTATGCACTTGAGCGGTTGTAAACTCATGGGAGTATCCACCTTGCACTTGAGCAATCACGGGATCATGGGGTTTCACACACTGTCCCTCAACTTGACCGATGAGATTGCGACTGATAATATGCTCAGCCATCGTCATTGGTTGTTTGGGTGTATCCAATGGTGGCAAGTCTAGGTCGCCTTTTTGAAGTGCCTTAGAAAAGGCAAAGAGCCCTCCATATTCGATGATTAATTTGGTGACGGGGTCATATTTACGCGTGAATTCGTCTAACTGTATTGTTTCGCCATTCTGCAACCGTTTCAACATCGCATGGTCACCCATCAGTTGACCAAGATTGATGTTGTTGCGTTCATGAATCGGTGCAAATGAGGCTGCAATCACAATGTTGATACCTGCCCATCGCTCACATTGAGCTGCCGTTTCACGGCTGGAACCCGTCCCTTTTCTTTGACCTGATACAATCACTTCAAATCCACCGTCTCGCAAGGCATCCTTTTGAAATACTCTAGAGCCGTTGTGCATTAGACCAGCATAGGCGTTTTTGGCGATTTCACTCGGTTCATGGTCAAAACACACCCAAGCAGGCGTCATGGCATCCGTATTGATGTCATCGAGTAAATCTTCGACATCAAAGTCTTCCATTCTTAAGTTCAACCCGTCATACAGCTGTCTTTTTATCAGATCCAAGTCTTTGGTTAACAATAAAACTCGCTTACCGGGGGTCAAAGAAATCTCTTTTGGCGGCCAATTCTCGCGCATCGTTTTCCTTTGTGCTCTTTTAAGTCTAAAAATTAACCCAACATCTAGATATTTTCATGTATTTTTTTTGATTGAGGCAGCATTGTTGCACAAATGCCTCCGATATCTATTCTGCTTAGAGGTATTCAATATCAGCCACATATTTAGGGCATGATTTTCTAGATAACTATGTCGCGATGACACTTTGTGCGAAAACGAAGGCTCAAAAATCTAAAAGTGTTCGCGGCATCAACAGATTTATGTTCTATCTTTTCGAGCTACTTTATCGGGGAGAGAAAGAACATCTTGCGTCACGTTTGTGTATGTAATATCTGTGCACTGCGGCTTAAGCCCCTTGTTTTCATCATTCGTTCTAAGACCGACAGGGTAGCCTTCAACAGTAGCATTGCTAATGGTCATATCTCGGATGTTGTTGGCTTGCTCGAATCCTGTTAGCGCATTGCTTTGGAAATCTGGTGTGTCTTTGCGGGCTACATTTGGCGTTCGGTCATCCTTTTGAATATGTAGACCATCGAAATCAAGGTTGCTAGCATACGAAGTATGAA
>CALDQI010000228.1:0-6695 GCA_937911635.1 uncultured Pseudomonadota bacterium
TGTGTGGGGACAATCGCCCCCAATATTCGTGTCGAAATCATTGAAATATCGGATGAGACCATCGAGCAATGGACGGCGGCAAAACCTTTGGCTCAAGGCGAGATTGGTGAGATCTGTGTCCAAGGGTTGGTGGTCACCACTGAATACAAAGAGGAGCCCAACCACACCAAAATGGCAAAGATGTATGATGGTGACAAGATTTGGCATCGAATGGGAGATGTTGGGTACATCGATACGGAAGGGAGATTGTGGTTTTGCGGTCGTAAGAAGCATCGTGTGGTGTGTGCGGATGGTGAGACTTTGTTTCCTGTTCCCTGTGAGGCGATTTTCAATCTGCATGATGCTGTGGAACGTTCAGCCTTAGTCGGTGTGAATGGTGAACCGGTGATCATCATTGAATGCGCATCTGATTCTTCCCTATCCGATGCGGAGTTGACTTCAGCACTGTTAAGGTTGGCGGCGCAAAATCATTTGACGGAGAAGATCACAAGAGTACTCTATCATTCATCTTTTCCTGTAGACGTGCGTCACAACGCGAAGATCGATAGGCCAAAACTTGCAGTTTGGGCGGCAAACGAGTAGGATCAACATCGATGAAGAAGCGTTCAAAGTTGTTATACTACTCTTTACCCTTTCAAGAACAGGAGCCCGTGTGTCAGACTCAAATGAACTTGCGTTGACCTTGTCGGAACTGTACAATTTTATTCCTGCGACAATGAGCCTGTATGACGGTCGTTTGGTGAAAACCGATACGGAGTTGTTTTTCATCGCCGAGCGCTTCAGCGGTTGGGAAGTCATGGAGCGATGTGAGCGTTCGGAAGTTCAAAAGGTTGAAGTGAGTGAATCGTTCATGGGTACCGTTGTTGAGATTCATACCAATGGCAGTCATTGGTCGCTCAAAGAAATCCCAGAAGGTATCAACGTCGAACAATGGCTGAATGGCAGTGATCAACCGGTCGATGAACCTCCGTCAACACAAGAGGAGCCGAGACAAGATGAGGTGGAGTCTGATCCCGTCATCGACAATCGTGTGGATGTAGGACAGGAAGAGACCATCATTCCGGCTTCCAGTCCGGATGTTGAACCGTCCTCCAAAATCAAAAAAACGCCTAGTAGCAGAATACCGACAAATCAGAGTACAGTCTATCCTCAATCAGACAATCCACAGGTCAACGAACTTCGTCAGATTCTGATTGATAGACCTGAGCTTCAAACGAAGGTGAGCAATGCAGTCGGTACCCATGTAGATCCACTTGATGAAGAGGTGCTCTCTTTATTCATGCGAAGACACATTCAGGCTTACATTCAAGTACGGGCAGCCAGTGGCGAAGTCCTCAATCCCTTTGAACTGTTCAAGGTTGTTCTTGAACAACTAGGAGCCAATCCGGAAGGGCCTCTGTTCATCAAGATCTTGAAGGGGTTTCTTTTGATGTTCGGGTTCTTCTTTGTGTTGCCGATTGTATTGGGTGTTCTCGGTGCTCTGTTCAGTATCTTAGACATTCTATTTTGATATGTAACTATTTTTTATCTATATCTGGCCAATGAGACTGAAAATAATGGAGTGTTTATGAGTGAAGTGGATTTAGTGAAGTCGTTGAGCTTAGATGCTGATTTCATTCCTGCGACGATGAGTCTATATGAAGGTCGTTTGGTGAAAACCGATACGGAGTTGTTTTTCATCGCCGAGCGCTTCAGCGGTTGGGAAGTCATGGAGCGATGTGAGCGTTCGGAAGTTCAAAAGGTTGAAGTGAGTGAATCGTTCATGGGTACCGTTGTTGAGATTCATACCAATGGCAGTCATTGGTCTCTCAAAGAATTCCCAGAAGGCGTTGATGTTGAAGCGTGGATGAACGGTTCTTCCAGATCTACTGAACATAGTGATAGACAGATTGTAGAATCTCCTATCGTAGAACCAGAGTCTGACTCTCCAAATATTTTGAGTCAGCCATCTCGATTGGAACAAGAACCAACGAGTGTAGACTCCGAATCTCTACCGAATGTAGACCTTCCGGAAATATATCCAGAAGATCTCGATAGGATGCGTCAAGTATTGACGGTAAACCGAAATATGCAGACTGTGATGGCGAAGTTTTTGGATGAAGTCTATGATGGGACAGATGAACAGATCGTACGGTTGTTTCATAAGAAGCCAGACTTGCTATCCACTTTACGTCAGACGTCTGGTATGAAATTTTCGATTTTGAAATTGATTTTGAGTCTTGGTGGTTCAAAGGATACCCCACTGCCTAAACGATTGATTACGGGTTGTCTTGTTCTTTTCTTTATATTGCCATTCTTGGGGACTTTTCTAGCCTTCTTTGTAGAAGCTTGTTTCGGATAGAGGATTGGTTGTTGATAGATTGTTATGACTCTATTGTGATACTCTTACAGATGTCAAAGGAGATCAAATGGAACAGAAGACCGCAACTGAACTTTGTGCTGAACTGAAGGTCGATCCATCGTTTGTAGAAGCAACGATTGGACTAGATACAGGTCGTTTACTGAAAAGTACAACGCATGCGTACTTCATTGCCCCACGAATGGGTAGTTGGGAAGTGGTTGAACAAATACTGCTGTCGGATCTGTCAAGAGTAGAAAAACAATCGAGTTTCATGGGCGATACTTTTGTATTTCACACAAAGTCTGGTCGATGGATATGCAAAAATGTGACAGAGAATGTGGATTTGCGCCAGTGGGTTTTGCAAAAGGCTAGAGGTATTTCATCTGGTCGTCATCAAAGTCCTACGACTTCATCTTCCAATGCGACGAAAACTCAGCCCGACACCCATTCTGAGTGGGGGGAATCATCCTCTTCAGTCTCGCTTCACCAAGAGGCAACAGAGGACTTTTTTGCAAGGGAAAGATCTTCTACGAGTTCACAGTCAAGGTCGTACACTGACTCAGAGTCATCCGACCGTTCAAAGACACAAAAGGACCTTCCGGAAGAATTGGAGTCGGTCTTTAACCAGATGACAGAGAATCCAATCGAGTCTACATCTCCTCCTGTGTCTAGGAACCAAGATGTCGATGCGTTGCTTGAAAAGATGTCTTCAACTGAGGAAGAGGACGCCTCAGGGTGTGGCGGTAGTACATTAGTGAAATTCATTTTCTTCATTTGGATCGTTAGTTCATTTTTAGATGTGTGCAACTGACATGATTCGGCTTCGTATTCATCAATCAGAGCCGGAGTTGGATGCCTGGCTCCTGCTGAATGGGTATACGACTTGGGCATTCATTACAGCGTGGAATCCTATTGGGATGCCTGATCATCAACTGAAGCCAAACATTCACAGGAACGATGCTTTGCTTGCAGATTTGCAGGTGTTGAATGGAACTGTACTTCCCGGGTGGGGTATACCCGATGCACCAGTATGGCCACCCGAGGCTTCTTTTCTCGTGCTTGGAATGTCTAAGGAAGATGCGACGGTCATTTCTGCGCGTTACGGTCAGCGGGCATTTGTTTTTGGAGAAAAAGGTGCAAAGGCGGAGTTGTGCGTATTGGATGGCAAGAAGCACGATGAGTTCCATGCCACAACGTACGCCGTTTCACCTCTAGACCTACAACATGGAAAGAGTTTGGAGACTTGGCTTCGCTGCTTGAAGGCGCGGAGGGTGTGCTTTAGTGAAACTCCAATCGATTGTCTATTTCTACAGCCTTATCAAACCGGATATTTATGCTGGCTTCCATCGTGACTCATTTGTTTAAACAGCCTCTTATGGAGTAGCCAAAATACTTGGAATTGACTAGAAGATATTTCATTGGAGGCAAAATGGATATTGTGTATACCTTTACGCGTTTTGATGAAACGTTGAGTATAGAGATTGGCAAAACCCATCCAAAGTTGGATGCTTGGGTTCAAGCAGATGATTGTCACCGTTGGATGATACTGACGGCGGAAAATCCTTGGGGAGAAGAGTTTCCCAAGTTTATCAACAAGCAGCGGACTCAAGTTCTTCGAGACCAACTGATGCAAACCCATCTGTCATGGGTTGAAGGGGTAGGGCAATCAGATGAACAAGCAGATGACTTGCCCAGTGAAGTGGTATTTTTGATTTGGGGGCTCTCTTTAGAAGAATCCGCGATGTTGGCCCTTGAAATGCAGCAGTCTGCTGTTGTTACAGGTGTAATATCTGGGTATGCGGAGGTGGTTGCTTTCCACGATGGGGATGGTATATGAAAGCCCTTGTCACAGGAGGCGGAGGGTTTCTAGGCAGGAAGATCGTAGAGATGCTTCTTGAACGAGGCGATGAAGTACTGGTGCTTGGTCGTTCAAAGTATCCTGAAGTTGAAGCGATGGGAGCCACGACAGTTCAATTGGATATCACCAAGAAGGCAGGGTTGACAAAAGCCTGTAAGGGGGTGGACGTTGTATTCCACGTGGCAGCCCTCGCCGGTGTATGGGGTCCTCGTGCTCACTATTGGAACATTAACGTTGAAGGCACACGCAATATGCTTGAAGCCGCCAAGAATGCTGGTGTTCAAAAGTTTGTTCACACGTCGTCTCCCTCCGCAGTATGGGATGGTGGAGATATGGCCTTTGTGACGGAAGAAGATTGCCCTTATCCAGATAAGTTTTTAACAGACTATCCAGAAACCAAAGCGATTTCAGAGCAAGACGCTTTGAAGGCTAACTGTGCGGAAATGGCTACGACCGCTATTCGGCCGAGACTCATTTGGGGACCTGGAGACCCACATTTAATTCCAAGAATGATTGAGCGTCATGACCGATTGAAAATCATTGGGGATGGGCAGAACAAGGTTGGCATTTGTTATGTCGATAATGCTGCGCACGCCCATATTTTGGCTTGTGATGCATTGACGCCTGACTCAGCCAATGCCGGCAAGGCATATTTTGTGGCAGATGATCAGCCAGTTATAATTTGGAATTGGCTCAATCAGTTTATGGGCCGTCTTGGGAAGAAGCCGATTACATCAAAAGTACCTAGAAGTGTTGCATATGGTTTGGGGTCACTGATGGAGATTGTTTGGCGGATGTTCAGAATTAAGGGAGAACCTTTTATGACCCGATTTGTCGCTTGTTCTCTATCATCGGACTATTATTACAACCTGAAAAATGCCAGGGCTGATTTTGGGTACGAGACATTGGTTAGCCCTGAAGAAGGCTTTGAGAAAATGGTTGAGTATTTCAAAGCAAAGGGACACAGTTAATCCTCATGTCTGAGCTCAATAAATCGGAATCTGTACCGAATACCTCTGGTATGATTAAAGGACGAGAAGTTAGCAATACAAAGCTGTATGTACATGCACTAGACGGACTACGGGGACTAGCGGTTTTGACCGTTTTTCTCAGTCATACATCGCTCAGCGGTCACCGAGCGTTGCCCTTCTTAAATTCTGCGGGTACCGGGAAGATGGGGGTCTTTCTATTTTTCATTTTGTCTTCGTTTTTACTGACCTATCCGTTTCTGATTAAACAAGAGAAGTCTTTTGAACGCAATGCGCTGATCAATTTTTCCTATCGAAGATTCTTTAGGATCTATCCATTGTTTGTGCTTTATCTAGCGGTTGCCTTAGTGTCGTCTTACGTACTGCCAAGTGTACTCAATCGACCGGATTCCGGGATTCCATTTTATTTGACCCCGATAGAGTTCTTGAAGCATGTATTTTTGCAACAAGGGAAGGGAGTGACGTGGAGTATACTCGTCGAGTTTCGATATTACTTTGTTCTTCCATTGCTAGCCTACCTTTATGCTGTTCTATTTAGAGGGCATTTTTGGAAGTCTTTACTGTGTACAATCGGGCTCATTGGATTGTCACAGTGGGTGTTGCCACAGTCTGAGGCACTGAACAATGATCCTCGTCTTTTACCGTATGCCCCTGTGATGCTGACGGGTACGATGTTGGCTGTATTCCAGTACAATTATAAAACAAAGTGGGAAATCCCCACATGGGCTCCAAAAGTGCAAGAAGTGTTGGGCTGGATTGCCAGTGGACTCTTGTTACTCAGTGTGCCTGCGGTGTGGTATCTCGTAACTGGAGGCCCCGACGATTGTTCAGCCGACCTAAAAGGATTCTTGGCTGCCAAGTGCCACAAGATCTTTCATCACAACTTCATGGAAGTCAGTGTCTTATGGGGGTTGGTATTGCTGGGGGCGGTCAACGGTCAAGGATGGTTACAGAAATTCTTCGAGTGGAAACCACTTCGATATGTTGGATGGGTATCTTTTTCCTTCTACCTTTGGCATCCATGTGTACTGATGATCTTTCGTAATATTCCACTGCCTGTACCAGATACGGTGGTGTTTTGGTTGATGTTGTCGTTCACAACAATGGTTTCTCATGTTTCTTATAGAATTGTCGAGGTGCCATCTTCAAAAATCAAGTATCAACCTAAATAAACCGTCCTCTTTCATAGTCGAAAACATTATAATGACCCCATCTTTAAAAATGGAGTAGATATGCTTTTGAGTAGATTGACAATAGTACTGGCTTTGGTTGCCTGTGGTGAAAAGACGATTGATGGGACGGATGAAGATGTAGTAGAGGAAGAAGTCGTTGATGTAGACGGTGACGGGATTGAAGAGTCCTTAGACTGTGATGATTCAGATGCTGATTTGGGTGCCATTGAAGACGATACCGACTGTGATGGGTTTCTGAACGACGATGACTGTGGTCCTGAGGACGCAGACATCTATCCCGATGCTGAGGATGCTTGGTATGATGGTGTAGACTC
>CALDQI010000229.1:0-5196 GCA_937911635.1 uncultured Pseudomonadota bacterium
GGATGGAGACTGGACGGCAAGCCATTGGAAGCTGCCAGCTGACGACGTTTTGATACAGGCTCTCCCTGAAGTCGAACGACTGTTTGGTCACGCCCTACCAAATGTTGAGTGGTCGAATGTTCACTGGTGGAAATATGCCTTCTCTCGGTCAACCAAGTGTGACCGACAACATTTCGCAGAACACCACCTCACCATCATTGGCGATGGGACACAGACTGAACGCGGACTCTCAGGCGCAATATTGTCCGTTAAACGTGCATTGTTGCAGATGCAGTAGACACAACCGGCAATATTTTCATCAAACTATGCTAACCTAGATGGGCTTGAACCCGCATTTTGGAGCGCACATGTTTCTCTGGCTCTGGGCCTGTACACCAGACACAATCGATGTCTGTCCCACTGCAAAAAACGACACCTGTGATGAGCTGCTAACCTGTGCACTCGGAACCGACAGCACCGACTGCGATGCTGCCTGTAAGACATGGGCGCCCAGCGATGGTGACTATAGAATGGCGGGAGTCTGTGCCCTGGATGATGGCAATCGCATAGCCCAAAGTGAACAGTCACACGGGGAAGGAACGATGGGTGAAGGTGGTCTCACCGGATCCTATGATGCAACCGTGACCGTACGTGGAGCAAGAGTATCCGATTCTGTCGACCGTCAATATAGAGTCTACGTTCCAAAACGCTACGATCCAGAAACCCCTGTTCCACTGATGTTTGCACTGGGAGGATTTACGGTGGACATGTACTGGATGGCTGAGTTTACCGAGACGAATCGAATGGCAGATCGAGAGAACTTCATCGTGGTCTATGGACACCCCGAGTGGCGGGACTTTGGCAGTTATGACGTCTTTTCCTGGTACGTCTACAGCAACGCGTTTGAAGGAGAGTGGATCGACAATCCAGACATCGCCTATATGGAAGCTGTCTACAACGAACTCTCTACGCAATACAACATCGATAAAAGCCGGGTTTTCACTTCTGGACACTCTAGAGGGGCTGCCCTCTCCATCATCGCAGCATTTGAACGCCCAGACCTCTTTGCGGGGTACTGTGCACAGGCCGGATTTGGCTCGACCAACGACTACAATCTTCGCATTGAAGAGTTGCTAACGGCTGAAGCCATCAATGGTGTGCTTATCCATGGAGATGCTGACCCAGATGTTGGTGTGGTTGAGTCGGATACCATTCATGACTTGTACAAGGCAGCCGGATACGATTACTTCGATGATTGGCTCTATTTCAGAATTCCCGAGGCAACCCACGAGTGGCAAAGTCACCTGAATCAAGAAACGTGGAACTGGCTCTACGATCATCCAAACCCCCTCTATGCCAACAATGGGAATGCCAATACTGGAAATGGAGGTGCTGAATGATGTGGCTACTGACCCTGTTTGGATGTGGTGAAGAACACACTCTCGGTACTCAAATCGATACCAGCAACATGGTGGAAATTGCGACTGCAGATACAACCTATCGCATGGGCTATCCTGATCTGGATCCCGGTCCTTACAACAACCACTGGAAGGCCTATTCAAAGCCTCAGCATGATGTCACCGTATCGGCATTCTACTTGGATAAAACCGAAGTCACCGTTGAAGATTACGTTGAGATGCTGAATGATTTGGTCGACTATCCCAGCACATTAGAACGCCTGGTCAATCCACTAATGCCGCTGGAGTACGAACTCGAAGCCGGTTTCACCATCAAAGAAGGCTACGAAAACAGACCAATGAACTATGTCTCGTGGTATGAAGCCGCAGCATATTGTGCGCACATTGGCAAACGGTTGCCCTTTGAAGCAGAGTGGGAACTAGCGGCCAAAGGTGCCGATATAGAAAACCCAAGAAACGTCCCGTGGGACACACCGGGATGGTCCTGCCACAAAGCCGTGTATTACACCAATGAAACCCTCTGTGCAGAACGTCCAGAGCCTGTAGGAACCCATCCAGATGGAGATACTCCAGACGGAATCTCGGACATGGCGGGCAATGTATCTGAATGGATATTCGACTGGTTTGCCGAGTACACTGAAGAAGCCCAAACCAATCCTGTTGGTCCCGAAGATGGTGTCTACAAAATCTTAAGAGGTGGTGGATTTAGAGACTCTTCTGATGCCCTGCGAGTAAACGATCGGGTGCTTGCCAATCCAAAGTCTCGTTCTGAAGGCGTCGGATTTCGCTGTGCTGTGTCGAGTTCTGCTTTGTCTAATTCCGCGTCCAATTCCTCGTCTAATTCTTCTGGTGGAGGTGCACAATGAGACTAGTCTATGAAACTCTACTACTCAGTCTAATGACTGGCTGCACTCAAGAACCCGAACCCTTTGACTTTGACAACCATGAGTTTGAAAGTGAATTGGAAACCATTCAACCCGTTTTGGAAGGATTGCTGTGGCCAAGTGACATGACAATTTCCGGGGGTGGTTTGACATTCATCGAACGCGATGCCCTCACTGTTCATCAAGTGTTGGACGATACTGTGCAGGATTCTTGGGAATGGGGAGAGACCCCCTTACAATTGTTGACCATCGAGGACAATACTTGGGTTCGAACCGAGTCCGGGATCTATTCACTGGAAGGAAATGGTGCCGCCCTTGAAGCAGAAGACATCACGGACATGTTTGAACTGAACGGTGTGCTTCACTGGGTCAACTCAAGCGAAACCTCACAAGTGGAAAATGAAACGGGCATCATTCTAGAATCCGACTCTCCCATCGATAGTACGGTCGTGGTGGACAACACCCTATTTGTCTTGGATAGAGCCACCAAGAAACTCATGAGAGTATCGGAAGATGGAACAACTGAGGCTTTTAGATTTGGAGACGAGCCTCGCCGGCTGTTCGCCGATGGAGATACACTCTATGCCACCACCCGTTCTGCGCGTTGGCCGTATGGTGGATGGATAGTAAAACTAGAAGGCTCAGAAGACTCTTGGTCTGAAACCAGACTCAGCGACTCTCCACCAGAAGCAGAACGACTACTTGTAAACGATGGCTTCGTCTACTGGAGTTCCAAGCAGTCCATCACACGCATTTCAACGGGCGGTGGAACCTATGAGATGGTGGCGCCAAACACAACCGTTGGTGCCATGCATGTTCAAGAAGACACACTGTGGTGGACAGACTCGAAAGGTGGTCGCTTGTTTGCACTGCCACTGTAATCCATAATTAGATACATTGTATTAGACGCTTTACATATTCAATGAGGATATACTAATGAAATGCACTCCCCTACACAGCACACTTGGATGTTCACTAATTTTGACTGCGCTAGCCTGTAACGATGGATCGTTGACAACAAAAAATGTGAATGCCACACCCGAAGCCGTCATCATCCTACCAGACTCCAATGATGGTGGTGATGTTGAAGATGGAACCACCGTATTGTTCCGAGCAGTGGTATCCGATGCCGATTCAGCCGATCAAGACAGCCTTATGGCACGATGGCGTGTGGACTCCAACTCTGAGTATGCCTGCGACTATGAGGCTCCAGATGAAAATGGAGAGACCAGCTGTGAAATCGCTATTGAAGTCGGGATGCAAAAAATAATCGTAGAAGTCAAAGATCAAAACAACAGTGTTGGTTCTGATGAGTATCTTCTCAATGTGATTGAAACCACGCCGCCAGAGATTGAACTTCTCAGTCCAACTGTGGACGGTCTATACAGAGAAAATGTCACGATTACTTTTGAGGCCGTCGTAAGCGATACTGAAGATGAGCCTGAAGAGTTGGTTCTCACTTGGGCAACCGACTTGGCAGGTGACTTGGAACTCGAAGGTGAAGTGTCCTCATTTGGACTATATGAATCCGAAGGTATGCTTCTAGAAGGTACGCACGTTGTCACCGCCACCGTGACCGACACCAATGGAAAGTCTGCTACTGATTCGGTGGAAATTGTCGTGGGCCCTGCCGTTGCCCCGATATTAGATTTTGTTGATATTCAAAATACGGCTGGATTTTCACTCGACGAGGCTTTTGACGGTCAAACCATCGTCTGTGGAGCGAGTGCGACCCATCCAGAGGATGCCCCGCTCACTTGGACCTATACTTGGAACAATGACGCCGGAACCGATATTACTGTAGATCCGACCAGCAACGCTTTAACCTTGGACTATGCGGGGCAAGGATTGACCGGTGGTGAATCGGTCACCTGTACAGCTACGGTTACCGATGGCGAAACTGCCGTATCAGATTCTGACAGCGTAGTTCTCATCGACTGCTCACCATTTGCCACAGAGATTCCCTATGACGGTATCGATTCAAACTGTGATGGACTGGAAAGCCTAAACGACCAAGATGGCGACGGTCAACCAGATGACCCCAATCAGAACTTTGATGCAGATCACTCAGTTGCCGATGGTGTCGATGCTAGACTCGGTATTGAATGCTACGGTGAACTGCAAACACACAGCAATGGTTCCTATTACCTCTTGTATTGCGACACCGATTACTATTGGAAAGGTTCTCAGCAGTTCTGTGTTGATCATAGCTACGATGGACTGGCTACCGCGAAAGATGACGAAGAGTTCCAATTGATGATCACTGGTTTAGACACCCATCGAAGTTACACCCCAACAGATGGTCCTACACGTGGAAATGTCTGGGTCGGTCTCACTAGAGGTCCAGACTGTGCACCGGTCACGAACACCAATACAGGATTCACCAGTGTCTGCGGTCAAGATGTGCGGAACTATTACTGGATCGATGGCAGTGACACCTCGTACATGGAATCGGACGTAGGTGCATACTGGAGTGATGGTGAAATGGTATACCTCAATCCAGCGGCTGGGGATTATATCATGCACAACAGTAACGAACATTGTGTACATCTGAAAGTACCCGAAACAAACTTTCCAGACTATGGGTACTGGGATCTCTATTGCGATGCAACATCCGGATCAGGGGCGCATGACGGATGGTCTTCAAGTCATACCACAAATGCCGTTTGTATTAAGCGATAGTATTGAGGACTAGAATACATATTCGTAGATTTGGTGTACCTCCTGTTAATACCACACTTTGAACGCAATCGTGTTTCACCTGAAGTCACTGTGGATTCTGCGTTTAAAGGATAAGAACTATAGTTTCCGACATATCTTTTGGAACATGCTAATTTAAAGATATGATGTTATTCCTCGCATATGGGTTGGCTTGCACTTCGCCTCAAACACCGATTTCATATGAATCGGCAGTC